>JAYWIE010000154.1:0-4032 GCA_043789155.1 Rubricoccaceae bacterium
CGCGCGGGCGAGCCGCGAGGCGACGGAGCACGTGCTCGCGCGCGGCCACCGGACGGTCGTCGGCGTCTTCGGCGACACGCGGCAGCGGATCGTCGCGCAGCGCGAGGTCGGCTTCCGCGAGGCGTTCGCGGCCCGCGGCCTGGGCCCCGAGCACGCGCCCGTCGTGGAGGTCCGCGCGCTGCCCGCCTTCGACGACGCCTTCGGGGCCGCGCTCGACGCGCACCCGCACGCGACGGCCGTGTTCGCGATGTCGGACGAGCTGCTGGTGCGCGCGCACCACCTGCTGATGCGGCGCGGCGCGCGCGTGCCCGACGACGTCTCGCTCGTCGCCATCTCGGACGGCTACGCGCCGTACTTCCTCTTCCCGACCGTGACCCACATGCGCCACTCGGGCGCGGAGGTCGGGGTGAAGGCAGCGCACGTGCTCATCGGCATGATGCAGCCGCACGACGTCGGGACCGAGATCGACGTCCGCGTGCAGACGCGGCTCGTCGAGCTGGACTCGGTGCGGACGCTGCCGGGCTAGCCGGTCGGGGCAGAGCGCGGCCCGGCGGGTCTGGCCGGTGGCGCGCCCTGCCGGCATGCCCGGGCGCGACCTTCCGGCACGCGCTCCCAGCTCCATGCCGCTCCCAGACCTCTTCCTCGACCGCCTCGGCCGCATCGTCGCGCCGGCGGACCTGCCCGGCGTGCTCGCCACGTTCGAGGCCCCGCTCGAGACCAGCCTCCGCGTCTGTACGCTCCGCCTCGCCGGGACCGGCCAGACCGAGGCCGGCGTGCTCGCGCGCCTCGCGGCAGAGGGCGTCGCGGTCGAGGCCGTGCCCGGCGTGCCCGGCGCGTTCGCCGCGCCCGACCGCGCGGCCCTGCTCGGGTCGGCCGTCGCAGCCGAGGGGCTCGTCTACGTTCAGAACGCCTCGAGCCAGGTGCCCGTCCACGTGCTCGCGCCGCGCCCCGGCGAGCGCGTGCTGGACCTCTGCGCCGCGCCCGGCTCCAAGACGGGCCAGATCGCAGCGCTGATGGGCGACGCGGGCGAGATCGTCGCCGTCGAGAAGGTGCGCGACCGCTTTTTCCGCCTCCGGGCCAACGTCGCCGGGCAGGGCGCGACGTGCGTCCGGCCGCGCCTCGGCTCGGGCACGGCCGTCGCGCACACGGACCCCGAGGCCTTCGACCGCGTCCTGCTCGACGCGCCGTGCTCGACCGAGGGGCGCTTCCAGGCGGGCGTCCCGGCGACGACGGCCTACTGGAGCCCGCGCAAGATCAAGGAGATGCGCGCCAAGCAGGGCCGCCTGCTCTACGCCGCCGTGCAGGCGCTGCGCGTCGGCGGCACGCTCGTCTACTCGACGTGCACGTTCGCGCCCGAGGAGAACGAGGGCGCGCTGGCCAAGATGCTCAAGACGTTCGGCGACCGCGTCGAGGTCGTGCCGACAGGCGGTCTCGACGGCGTCCCGAACGTCCGTGCCGGCCTGGCCGAGTGGGACGGCCGCGCGTTCCCGGACCAGGTCCGCCACGCGCGGCGGGTGCTCCCGGACGGCCGCTTCGAGGCCTTCTTCGTCGCCCGCATCGCCAAGCACGCCTCGACGCTGCGCGAGGGTTGAGGGGTGAAAAGGTTGAGGGGTTGAGAGGAAAATGCATTTGCATCCCCTCTCAACCCCTCACCCCTGAAACCTCTCAACCGTCAGCGGACGACCGTCACGCGCTCCGTGAGCGAGAACGTCTCGCCCGCGGCGCGGACGACGTAGACGCCCGACGGCAGGCCCCGCGCCGAGACCGCGAGCGGCAGCGCCGCGCCCGACGCGACGGGGCCGTCGTGGAGCACGGCGACCGAGCGGCCGAGCAGGTCCAGCACCTCGACGCGCACCGCCTGCGTCCGGTCCACGCGCAGCGCGAACGCCGTCGACGTCGTGAACGGGTTCTGGCCCGTGAGGTCGAGGCGGACCGTCCCGCCCTCGGCCGTCTGCTCCGTCGCCGTCGCGCCGGGCGGCAGCGTGAAGTCCGCCGTGCCGTCCGTCGCCGTGGTCGTCGCGCCCTGGCTCGCGTTCGCGCCGAGGCCGCGGCGGGCGAAGGCGCGCCAGATGATGCCGTAGTGCAGGCCTCGGCCCGCGTTGGCGGGGTCGGGGTAGAGCAGCGCGTCGGCGGCGAGGATGCCGTCGCGGCCCGAGACGAAGCCGGGGCTGCACGCGGTGAGCTTGAGGCCGGTCGCGTAGAGGTTCATCGCGATCTGGTTGCCCGCCGTGCCCCGCGCGTCGTAGATGTTCGGCGAGAAGCCGTAGCGGTCGATGAGGCCCCACGTCATGTCCCACATCATCGACGACCAGGCGAAGCCGACGCCGTGCGGGAGCGAGAGCGCCCGCGGGCCGGTGCCGCCGGCCCCCGAGATGACGTCCTGGTAGGTGTAGTCGTTGACGGCGAAGCTCGTCGAGTAGGGGGCCGGGCGGATGCCATCGCCGTCGATGGGCTCGAACCCGAGGTACGACGCGATGCCGCGGCGCTGGGCGGCCGTGTCGCCGGCGCGCATGGTGAGCATCAGGCCGACGTAGTCGGACCAGCCCTCGCCCATCTGCTCGCCGTTGGTCATGCAGGCGACGTTGCTCGGGCCGCCGATGAGGCGGTTCGAGATGCCGTGGCCGTACTCGTGCGCGATCACGCCCGCGTCGAAGTCCGAGTCGCGGTTCTCGCCGGTGACGGAGTTGACTGTCGCGCCCGGCGTGGTGATGAGCGCGTTGCCGGTGCTGTTGCGGACGAGCACCGACGGGATCGTGATGTCCGTGGTGTTGGTGCCGGTCATGTTCGAGATCGCCTCGGGGTTCGTCGCGCTGCACACAGGGGTGCCCGCGGGCGTGTTGCCCTCGATCTCGGGATCGCAGTTCTGGATGATCACGGCGATGGCACCCCTGGCCTGTGCGTTGCGGACCTTGTCTGCGAAGGGACAGTTGCCACGCGTGATGATCGCGATCTTGCCCGTCACGTCCGTGATGAAGGCGGCCTGCGTGCAGCCCTGGTTGCCGCCGACCGCGGCCGTGCCGACGCGCACGGCCGCGCCCGCGAACGTGGCACGCCGGCCAAAGTCCGCCGTGCCGACGGGGTGCTGCCCTGCGATGGAGGCCGGGGCCGTGATCTGGAACACCGGGACGGCCGTCCACTCGAACATCTGCATCCGGCCCGCGCCGCCGTCGGCCGGCGTCGAGAAGTTGGCGTTGTTGGTGCTCGAGCTGTCGAGCGCCTCGAGGTTGACGGCGTCGTTGCCCGCGCCCTGCCCGGTGAAGTTGGTCGTCTGGAAGTTGCCGCCGGCCTCGTCGAAGCCGTAGCCGTAGGTCACGTCGTGGACGATGTTGCCCCAGTAGAAGACGCTCGTCACGGCCGCGTTGGCGTTCGGCACGACGCCCTGCGCCGGGTCGAAGACGCTGTCGAAGACGAGGCTCGCGCCGCCCTCCGGCGACGAGCCGGGGTCGGGCGTGTTCGCGGTCGCGTCGCGGTCGAGGTAGGCGTAGGCGTTGTTGCCGCGCGTGACGGTGTAGCTCGCCGCGCCGGTGGCGTGCCAGCCCTGCGGCGACGCCGTGGCGTTGGCGGGGCTGGTGACGAGCGAGAACGCACCGTGCGAGGGGCTCTCGTTCGGCAACCCGACGACGCGGTACGACGACGGGGCCGAGACGGCACCGAGCGCGGACGCGCCGTGCGCGAGCGGCGCGAGCGACGCCGGACGCCGGGCGGCCTCGCCCCAGGTGTCGTGCGCGACGAGGTCGTCCGTGGCGAGGACCGCGCCCGTGGCGGCGTCCACGCGGACGGCCCAGAGCTGCGAGCCGCCCTCGAGCGTCAGCGCCCACGCGAGGCGCAGCGCGCCGCCCGCTGCGGGCTGGTACACGAGCCGCGGCGTGCCGCTCGCGGCGAACTCAGGGCGGACCGCGAGCGCGGCCGCGTCGACCGCCGGGTCGTCCGTGAGGACGTGGTGCGGCGCGGCCGACCGGCTGCGGAGGTGCGCGGCCGCCCTCGCGACCGCGCTCGCGGCGTCCACGACCGGCGTCGGCGCGTTGGCACGGG
>JAYWIE010000155.1:0-4029 GCA_043789155.1 Rubricoccaceae bacterium
GCAGGCGGAGCGTGAACGTCGCACCCGCGCCGGCTTCCGGCGCGCTCTCGGCCGTGAGCGTGCCGCCGTGCGCCTGCGCGACCGCGCGCGCGATGGCGAGCCCGAGGCCCGTGCCCTCGACGCCGCGCGTCCGCGCCGTCGTGCCGCGCGCGTAGCGCTCGAAGACGGTCTGGATCTCGGCGGGCGCGATCCCGACGCCCGTGTCGGCGACGCGGATCTCGACGGTGCCGGGCGTGGCCACTGCGCTCAGCGTCACACGCCCGCCGGCGGGCGTGTGGCGCGCCGCGTTGGCGAGCAGGTTCGAGAGCAGGCGCACGAGCCGCGACCCGTCGGCCTCGATCGTCGGCAGGCCCGCCGGGACGTCGGCCGAGAACGCGATGCCGGCCGCGGCGAAGGTCCGCTCGAAGCGCGCCGCGACGTCGCGAACGAGCTCGCCGACGGGCACCGGCCCGAGGCGGAGCGCGCGGTCGGCGGCCTCGGGGCGGTCCAGCAGCGACAGCTCGAAGAGGTCGGCGACGAGCTCGGTCGCGCCGGCGGCCTGCCGCCGGGCCGCGGCGACGGCCGCGGCCGCGTCGTCCGCACGGCCCTCGGCGGCGTAGCGCTCGGCCTCCTCGAGCCCGGCCGCGAGCGCCGCGAGCGGCGTCCGGAGGTCGTGGCCGACGTTGGCGACGAGGTCGCGGCGGAGCCGGTCCGTGACCCGCAGACCGTCCAGCGACGCCTCGACGCGGGCGGCCATGTCGTTGATGCCGGCCGCGAGGCGGCCCATCTCGTCGGGCCGGCCGTCGGGCAGGCGGCCCGAGAAGTCGCCGGCCCCGAGGCGCTCGACGCGGCGCGTCATGCGCCGGACCGGGGCGACGAGGCGGGCCGTGACGACGGCCCCGAGGCCGAGCGCGACGCCCGCGGCGAGCAGCGCCGTGACGAGCGTCGCCGTGGTGAAGGCCGCGCGCGTCTCGCGCGTCTCCTCGGCGAGCGTGCGCCCGAGCGGGCGCACGAGGACGGCCCCGGCCGGGAGGCCGTCGGGCGCGAGCAGCGGCGCGAGCGCCCACGACCCGTCGGGCCCGTCCGTGACGACGGCGACGCGCCCCGAGTCCAGCGCCGCGACGGCGGCGGCGGGCACGTCCGGCATCGGCCCGCCGAAGGTGTCCACGACGGCCCCGCGCGCGTCGAGGACCGCGAGCGGGTCCGGGAAGCGCGTCCGGAGGTCGGCCCGGAGGCGGTCGCTCACGCGGAGGCTGCCGAAGACGTCGGTCGCCGCGCGCGACTCGACCTCCTCGGCGAGCGCGTCGAGGCGCAGCTCGACCGTGCCGCGGACGAGCCGGTCGGTCCGCGCGCTCGCGAACGCGGCGCTGAGCGCGACGGCGACGAGGGCCGTCGCCACCTGCACGCCGACGAGGACGCCGGCGACGCGCCAGAAGACGGTGTGGCGGGGAAGGCCGGGGGGCATCGGGCGTGCGGGGTCGCCGCGGAGGTCGGCAGCCGCGTCAGGATACCGCGCCCCGGCGCGGACGCCCGGACGCTCGGGACGGGCTCGCCGGCCCTGCGGCCGCGCCGGTATCTTCCGGCCCGCCCTCCTGCGCCCCGTGACCCGCCCGCCCGCCGCGAGCCGCTGCCAGACGACCGACCTGGTGCTCCCCAACGACACCAACACGCTCGGCAACCTCATGGGCGGCCGCCTGCTGCACCTCATGGACGTCTGCGCGGCCATCGCGGCGCAGCGCCACGCCACCCGCACCGTCGTCACGGCGAGCGTGGACTCGGTCGACTTCCGCGGCGCGATCCGCCTCGGCGAGGTCGTCGTGATCGAGGCCGTCGTCAACCGCGCCTTCACGACGTCGATGGAGGTCGGGCTGACGGTCTGGGCCGAGAGCCCCGCGACCGGCGGCGAGCGCCGCCTCTGCAATACGGCCTTCTACACGTTCGTCGCCGTGGACGACGCCGTGCGCCCGGTCCCGGTCCCGGGCGTTGCGCCGGAAACGGAAGACGAGCGCGAGCGGTACGACGCCGCAGCACGCCGGCGCGAGCTGCGCCTCGTCCTCTCGGGACGGCTCGCGCTCGGCGACGCGCCCGCTCTCTCCTCTCTGCTCCCCTCCCTCTCCGCATAGCCATGTCGCGCCTCCTCCTTCTGCTCGGCCTTCTCGCCCTCGCCGCACCCACCGCCTCCGCTCAGGTCGGCATCGGCGGCCTCATCGGCGACCCGACCGGCCTCACGGTGAAGCTCGGCGGCGGCCGCGGCGGCGTCGCCATCGACGTCGGCCTCACCGACGACCTCTTCGTGCAGGCACACTACATCATCCGCGAGCAGCGCCTGCGCGGGGCCGGCGGCGACGTCCGCTTCCTCTTCGGGCCGGGCGGCTTCATCCAGAACTCGGACCCCGACGCCTTTATCGGGGTGAGCGCGCTGCTCGGGCTCTCGTTCTACGTCGCGCCCGAGTTCGAGCTCTTCGGGCAGGTCACGCCGGGCATCTCCCTCACGCCGGACGTCGACAGCAACGTCGGCGCAGCGGCCGGCCTTCGCTTCTACCCGTGACAGACTCCCAGCGGCCGGTCCGCGTCCTGATCGCCAAGGTCGGCCTCGACGGGCACGACCGCGGCGCGCGCGTCGTCGCGGCCGCGCTGCGCGACGCAGGGATGGAGGTCGTCTACACCGGCCTCCGCAAGACGCCCGAGGCGGTCGTCCGCGCGGCCGACGAGGAGGACGTCGACGCCGTCGGCGTCTCGATCCTCTCGGGCGCGCACGGGACCGTCCTGCCGCGCGTGCGGGCGCTGCTCGACGCGGCCGACATGCAGTCCGTGCTGCTCTTCGCCGGCGGCACGATCCCGCCCGACGACGCGGCCGCGATGCACGCCGCCGGGACCGTCGACGCCGTGTTCACGCCGGGCGCGTCGCTGGCCGACATCGCCGAGGCGCTGCGCGCGGCCGTCCACGCGCGCCGCGCCGAGGCAGGCCGCGCCGAGGCAGGCCGCGCCGAGGCAGGCTCGTGATTCCGCCCCGCGTGCTGCTCACGGGCGCGAACGGCCTCGTCGGGCAGGCCGTCGCACGGCGGCTCGGGCGCTGGCCCGGGGCCGACCTGCTCGCCACCGGCCGCGCGGCGCGCTTCCAGGGCGCGGCCCTCGCCGGCGGCTACGCCCCGCTCGACGTCACCGACGCCGCGGCGGTCGAGCGGGCCTTCCAGGACTTCGCGCCGGGCGTGGTCGTCCACTGCGCCGGGACGTCGCAGGTCGAGGCCTGCGAGGCCGACCGCGCGGCCTGCTGGGCGCTCAACGTCGACGCGACGGCCGGGCTCGCGGCTACGTGCCGCCGCCACGGCGCGCGCCTCGTGCTGCTCTCGACCGACTTCGTCTTCTCGGGGGCGGCCGGGCCGTACGGCGAGACGGACCGCCCGGACCCGACGGGCACCTACGGCCGGACCAAGCTCGCGGCCGAGAACGCGCTCGTCGCGAGCCGCCTGCCCGCCCACGCCGTCGTCCGGACGACGCTCGTCTACGGCGCGCCCGACGGCCCGGCCGTCCGGAGCGACTTCGTCCGCTGGCTCGCCGGCGAGCTCGCCGCCGGCCGGCCCGTCCGCGTCGCCGTAGACCAGCTGCGCACGCCGACCTTCGACGACGACCTCGCCGACGGCGTCGCGCGCGTCGTGCTGAGCGGCAAGACGGGCCTGTTCCACGTCGCCGGCCGCGAGCTCGCCTCGCCGCTCGACGTCGCGCGGACGGTCGCGGGCGTCTTCGGCCTCGACGCCGGGCTCATCACGCCCGCGACGACGGCCGCGCTGCACCCGGGCGCACCGCGGCCGCTGCGGGGCGGGCTGCTCATCCTGCGCGCGGAGTCCGAGCTCGGCTACCGGCCGCGGCCTCTCGCCGAGGCCCTCGCGCGCGTCCGCGACCGCCTCGCCGAGCGGGCGACGCCGTGATACCGAAGCCGGCCGACCTGCTCGGACGTCAGCGCTCGGCCGCGGCGCGCTCGGCCGCGGCGCGCCCGGCGAGCACGCCCTACCTGGCTCGCGCACATCGGAGGTAGGGACGCCTCGCCGAGGC
>JAYWIE010000156.1:0-4023 GCA_043789155.1 Rubricoccaceae bacterium
CTCGCCGCCCTCCTCCTGCTCCTCCTCCTCGGAGGCGCTGCGGCCGCGGCCGCCGCGGCCGCGCGTGCGGCGGCTGCGCGTCGAGCGGCTGCGCGAGGGCTCGGCCGCCTCGTCGTCGGCCGCCTCGACCTCGAGCACGTCCTCGACGTCCGGCTCGGACTCGTCGTCGGCGATGCGCTTCTGCGGGGCGAGCGCGAGCATCGGCTCGTCGAGGCCCGGGACGTCCTCGCCGGCCATCTTGAGCAGCTGCGGGAAGTTGTCCGTGAGGTCCGAGAAGTGCAGGAAGGCGTCCTGCTTCTCGCCGATGTCGACGAAGCCGGCGCGGAGCGTCGGCATCACTTTCTCGACCTTGCCGAGGTAGATGTTGCCGATGGTGCGGACGTTATCGGGGTTCTCGACGTAGAGCTCGACGAGCTCGTCGTCCTCCACGATGGCGATGCGCGAGCGGTCCTGGCTCGCGTTGATGATGATTTGCTTCTTCAAAAGGGCAGGGGTGGGGTCGCCGGTCCGGGCCTGCGGCCGGGGCCGCGCTGCATGCGGCGGCACGGCGCGCGCGTCGTCTCTGAGACGAGCGGGCCGGGGCGGCCGGGTAAACCCGGGCCGGAGCGGCGACGGGCGCGGTGCACACGTCGGGGCGCGTCGCCGGCCAGAGGGGCCGGGACGCGGCCCAGAGGGCGATCGCGCGGAAAAGGGACAGCAGAAGGGTCATGGGGCAGCGCCGGCACAGTGCCGGGCGGGCTGCACGCGCAGGCGGCACGGAGGCCGGGCTGGCGCGGGGCGAGACGAGCCGTCAGAGGAGGCTCGCAGGGCGTGCCGGGCCGGTCGGCCGGGCGTCCCCGTCTCGCGCATACAAAAGGTACAGACGCACAAGTCGTGCCGGGCGTGCAGATGCGGAGAGAACGGCGGGGGATGCGGGCTTCGGGATGTGGGATGCGGGGGCGGGTCACGGCCTCGGTCCGGCAGCGACGGCACGCCCGCCACCGACGCCCCCGGGCACACGTCTCAAATCCCCGATCCCATTTCGTCACTCCCCATCCCGTATCCCCCATCCCGCATCCCCTCGCCGCACGGAACCGCTTCCGCCGCACACGGCGTCCGCCGTTCGAACTCTCCGGAAAGTCGTCCGCGTGGCGGGCGCGGGCGCGGCCGCCGGGCGAACATCGGGGCCGCAGCCTCGTTGTCCTGGGATGCCCACAGCACGCTCCGTGCGCGGACGTCCGCCCGCTGAGCCGTTCCCGTCTTCCCTCCTATCCCGACCGATGGCCGACACGTCTACCCCCGCCGCCCCGGCGGCCGCCGCCCCGGCCCGCACGCGCGGCCTCGCCGGCGTCATCGCCCTCGACACCGCGATCTGCTACATCGACGGCGAGGCCGGCGAGCTGCTCTACCGCGGCTACGAGATCGACGACCTCGCGCGCAACGCCTCGTTCGAGGAGGTCGCGTACCTCCTCTGGCACGGCGACCTGCCGACCGAGGCGCAGCTCGCCGAGCTCCACACGCAGCTCCGGAGCGAGCGCGCGCTGCGGCCCGAGATCATCGACCACCTCCGGCACCACACGCCCGACGACGCCAATCCGATGGCGGCCGTCCGGACGGCCGTCTCGATGATGGCCGCCTACGACCCCGAGGCTGACACGATGACGCCCGAGGCCAACTACCGCATCGCGGTCCGGATGACGGCCAAGCTGCCGACGCTGCTCGCGGCCTTCGACCGCATCCGCAAGGGCCTCGACCCGGTCGCGCCGAAGGGCGAGGGCTCGACGGCCTACGAGTTCCTGTACATGCTCAACGGCGAGGCCCCCGGCCCGTCCGCCGAGCGCATCTTCGACGCGGCCCTCGTGCTGCAGGCCGAGCACGACCTCAACGCCTCGACGTTCGCCGCGCGCGTCATCGGCTCGACGCTCGCCGACATGTACTCGGCCATCACCGGCGCGCTCGGCGCGCTCAAGGGCCCGCTCCACGGCGGGGCCAACATCGAGGTGATGCGGATGCTGCTCGAGATCGACGCCTCGGGCGAGGACACGGCGGCCTACGTCGCGCGCAAGTTCGCGGCCAAGGAGAAGCTCATGGGCCTCGGCCACCGCGTCTACAAGACGCTCGACCCGCGCGCGGCTATCCTCCGGGACCTGCTCGAGGACCTCTCGCAGGAGAAGGGCGAGATGAAGTGGTACGACATGTCCGTCGCCATCATGGAGGCCGCCAAGGGGCAGAAGAACCTCAACCCGAACGTCGACTTCTTCTCGGCCTCGGTCTTCCACCTGCTCGGCATCGAGACGGACCTCTACACGCCGATCTTCGCCGTGTCCCGCATCACCGGCTGGACGGCCCACCTGCTTGAGCAGTACGCGGACAACGCGCTCATCCGGCCGTCGTCGGAGTACGTCGGCGAGCGCGGGCGCACGGTCCGGCCGGTCGCCGAGCGCGGCTGACGCCGGACGCCTCGGACGTGCCTGCGGGGCGCGCTGCTCTCGGGCGGCGCGCCCCGCCTTTTGGCTGGCCCACTCACGGCCGTGCGCCGTCTCGCCCGGCAGCGCGACGCGCGGCCGTGAGCGGGCCGGGCGTAGATTGCCGGCGGGGCGATTCCAACTTTCAGTCAAAGCTGAAACTCCGCGCGCGTGCGCCGGTAGCTTCCCCGTTCCACACTCCACACACCGCCCGAGGCCATGGCCGTCGCGACCGACACCGCCCGCCCGCTCTCCGCCCCGATGCTCGGCGCGCCCGTCGAGAGCCATCCCGTGCAGCGCTACCGCATCCGCGTCGGCATGTTCGCGTGGATGCTGCACCGCCTGACGGGCCTCGCGCTCGTCGGCTACCTCGTGCTCCACATCTGGGGCCTGAAGGCGATCACCAACCGCGACGCCTACAACGCGCTCATCACCGAGTACCACGCGCCCATCTTCAAGGTCGGCGAGTTTCTGCTGCTCGGGGCCGTGGTCTACCACGCGCTCAACGGCATGCGGATCGTGCTGATCGACTTCATGGGCTGGAGCCCGAACCAGCAGAAGCTCTTCTGGACGCTCGGGGCCGTCGCGGCCGTGATCTTCGCCGTCGGCGGGTACCCGTCCATCGCGGCCCTCGTGGACTACTTCCAGAACTGACCATGGCCACGACCTACGGAAAGAGCTCGCAGAGCAGCGCCGTCCAGTGGTTCGTGCACCGCATCACGGGCACGTTCCTCGTCTTCCTGCTCATCACCCACTTCTGGGTGCAGCACTTCGACCGCGTCACGGCGTCGATCTCGCACTCGGTCGTGAGCGCCGCCGCGGCCGAAGAGGGCGAGCTGCCCGAGTACTCGGCCGAGGCCGTCGAGGCCGTCCGCGCCGCGCGCGCCCGCGACGGGCAGCCCGCCCCGGCCGGCCCGCGCGTCATCACGGCGTCGCAGCCCGAGCGCTCCGACGGCACGGCCCCCGGCCCGACGCACCCCCCGGCCGAGTCCGACGCGGTCACGCCGTACGACGTGCTCATGCTGCGCCTCGCGGACCCTGTCTACGCCGTCCTGTGGAAGGGCTTCAACCTGCTCTTCCTGATGTTCGCGCTGCACCACGGCTTCTACGGGCTCAACAACATCCTGACGGACTACGTCCGCAACGACCTGCTCCGCGTCGGCGCGTCCGCGCTCTCGTGGACCGTCGCGCTCGTGCTCTTCGTCGTCGGAGCCTACTCCGTCATCGTCGCCGGCCTCTGAGGAAGGGAGAAGGGAGGAGGGAGGAGGGCCCCGATGAGGCACTCGGTCTCTCCCTCTTCCCTCCTTCCCTCTTCCCTCCTTCCTTTAGCTCCCATGACTTTCTCCCACGACATCGTCATCGTCGGTGCCGGCGGGGCCGGGATGATGGCCGCGCTCTACGCCCGCGAGGGCGGGGCCGACGTCGCCGTCGTCTCCAAGCTGCACCCGCTGCGCTCGCACACCGGGGCCGCGCAGGGCGGCATCGGCGCGGCCCTCGGCAACGAGGAAGACGACAACCCGCTCTGGCACGCCTTCGACACCGTCAAGGGCTCGGACTACCTCGGCGACCAGGACGCCAT
>JAYWIE010000157.1:0-4021 GCA_043789155.1 Rubricoccaceae bacterium
CGACGTCGTCCCGCGCGCGCTGACCAAGGTGCGGGCTATCGCGTGGCTCGCGGCGCAGGAGGGCCTCGCCATGGAAGAGATCGCGTTCGTGGGCGACACCGTGGGCGACGCGGCCGCGCTGCGAGCCGTCGGGGCCGGCTTCGCGCCCGCCAACGCCGACGCCGAGGCGCGGGCGGCCGCGGGCGTCGTCACGCGCGGGGCCGTGCTCGACGGTGTCGAGGAGGCGTTCGCGACGTGCCTCGCCGCCAACGGCGTCGCGGCGTGAGGCGGCCGATGTGTGGGCCCTGCATGCGGCCGGCGGTTGATCTGGCGTTGCTGCTGCCGATACCTTGATGCCTCACCGCCGGCCCGATGCGCTCCGTCCCGACCCGTCTCTGCCACGCCGCCGCGCTCGCCGCGCTCGCCGTCGGGCTGGCCGCTGCCCCGCAGGCGCAGCCGGGCCCGAGCCTCGCCTCGGACCGGCCGGCCGCGCCGCGCACGGCGCGCGTGCTCGACGCTCAGTCCGCCCCGGCGTTCTACGTCGTCGCGGCCGGCACCGCGATGCGCCGCGCGCCGTCGGCCGCGGCCCCGGCCGTCGAGACGCTGCGCCTGCGCGAGGGCGTCCGCGTGCTCGCGGACACGCTCGCCGGCGGGCGGCAGTGGGCGCGCGTGGCCTTCGGCGGCAGCCGCGGCTACGTCCCCGCCGAGGCGCTCTCGAACGTCTGGGTCCGCGTCGACAAGTCCGACCGGACGCTCTACGTCTACCACGGGGCCGAGCTCGTCCGGACGCTCCCGGCCGACGTCGCGGTGTCCGAGGGCGACAAGGTGCGGCGCTCCGGCCTCGACGAGCGCGAGCAGTGGCGCATGCCCGAGGGCGTCTTCTACGTCGTCGGCCGCAACGCGCGCTCGTCGTACTACCGCGCCTTCGTGCTGTCGTACCCGGACCCCGTCCACGCGCTGCGCGGGCTCGAGCAGGGCCTCATCGACGAGGCGACCTACCAGGCCATCGTCCGCGCCGACGCCGACGGCGTCTCGCCGCCGATGGGGACGCCGCTCGGCGGGATGATCGAGGTCCACGGCTCGGGCTCGGGCCGCCGCGAGGCGTGGACGCGCGGCTGCGTCGCGCTCCGCAACGTCCACATGGACGAGCTGTGGGACGTGGTCGCCGTCGGGACGCCGGTCGTGATCGAGCCGTGAGGGCGCGTCGGTAGGGCAGCGCGCCGGGGCTTGACGGTGGCGCGTCCGGGTGAGATGTTGCCGGCCCTCACCCGCCGTTACTATGCCGCGTCTCGCCCTCGCGCTCCTCGCGCTCGTCACCCTCGCCGCGTGTGACGGCACCGAGCCGCCCGCCGTCGTCAACTACACAGGCCTGGACGGCCTCTCGGGCGACCCGGCGCTGCTCGCCGGCACCTGGACGTGGGAGCGCACGGTCGCGTGCGGCCGCGGCTGCACCGAGACGACGCCCGCCACGAGCGGCACGCCGGAGACGCTGACGTTCACGTTCACCCCCGAGACGTCGTCGCACAACGGCACCGTCGTGGGCTTCTTCAACGGCACGCGCGTCGGCCTGACGCGGTACCTCCTCGCCCCGGCGGGGGACGGCGAGTGGCGGACGCTCGACCTCGAGGAGAACGCCGGGTTCAACGTCTTCGGCGTCTCCGCGGACCGGCTCGTGATCTCGGCCGCCGCCGCGGACGGCCCCGAGACGACGTACCGCCGGCAGCGGTAGCCGGGGCGCAACACGGCCTCGCGGCGGGGCGTACCTGAGCTATGACCCACTCGACGCCCGCCCCGATCCGCCGCTCGGCCGCCCGGCTGGCCGTTCTGCTGGCGGCGCTGCTCGCCGCCGGGCCCGCCGCCGCGCAGCGCGCGCCCGTCGTGCCGACGCTCACCGGCCGCGGCCCGGTCGTCCACGTCACCGTGGACGGGACGGTCGACGCCGCGCTCGCGCAGCGCGTCGCGCGCGCGGCCGCGCAGGCCGAGGCGACGGGCGCGTCCGCCCTCGTCGTCCGCGTGGACACCTACGGCGGCCTGCTCGACGCCGCCGACGCCATCCGCACGACGCTGCTCGCGACGGACGTGCCGGTCGTCGCCGTCGTGGACCGCAACGCGGCCTCGGCCGGCGCGCTCATCACCTACGCCGCCGACACGGTCGTGATGGTGCCCGGCGCGTCGATCGGAGCCGCGACGGCCGTCGACGGCTCGGGCACGGCCGCGCCGGAGAAGGTCCAGAGCTACACGCGCGGCCTCATGCGTACGACGGCCGAGGCGACGGGCCGCGACCCGCGCATCGCCGAGGCCATGGTGGACCCGCGCCTGGGCGTGCCGGGCCTGCTCGCGCCCGGCCGCCTCGTGACGCTGTCGGCGCAGGAGGCGCTCCGCCTCGGCGTCGCCGACGCCGTGCTGCCGTCCGTGGACGCCGCCGTCGCGGCGGTCGGGCTGGCAGACCGGCCGCAGGTCGCCTTCGGGACGAGCCCGGCGGAGCGCGTGCTCCGCGTGCTCGGCTCGCCGGCCGTCGCAGCGGTCCTGCTGATGCTGATCGTCGGCGGGCTCTTCTTCGAGCTCCAGGCACCGGGCCTGGGCGTCGCCGGGGCGGTCGCCGTCGGCGCGGCGCTGCTGTTCTTCGCGCCGCACTACCTGCTCGGCCTCGCCGAGTCGTGGGAGCTCGTTCTGTTCGGCGTCGGCGTCGTGCTGCTGGTCCTCGAGGTGTTTGTGATCCCGGGCTTCGGCGTCGCCGGCGTCGCCGGCCTCGTGCTGGTGCTGGCGAGCCTCGTGCTGGCGCTCGTCCCGAACGCGGGGCTCGACATGCCCGCGCTGCACGTGCTCGCGCGCGGCGTCGGCACGCTCGGGGCCGCGCTCGTGCTCGCGGTCCTGCTCGGGACGTCGGTCGCGCGCTGGATGCCGCGCTCGGCGCGCTTCAACCGCCTCGTGCTGATGCCGGACCTCGCCTCGGCCGACGGCTACACGGCGGCCGACACGGACCACGGCCTCGTCGGGCAGCGCGGCACGGCCGCGACGCCGCTGCGCCCGGCCGGCGTCGCGCTCATCGGCGACCGCCGCGTCGACGTCGTCTCGCAGGGCGCGTTCGTCGTCCCGGGCGCGGCCGTCGAGGTGGTCTCGGCGCGGGGCGCGCGGGTCGAGGTGAGGGAGGTTTGAAGTTTGAAGTTTGAAGTTTGAAGTTTGAAGTTTGAAGTCGTGGTTCGAAATAGTTCCTCTCGACCTTGTCACATCTGAACCTCTAAACCTTGGATCTGCTGCTGCCCATCGCTCTCGTCCTCGTCGGGCTCGTGCTCGTCATCGTCGAGGTCAAGCTCGTGCCCGGGACGCACGTCATCGGCGTCGCCGGGATGCTCGGGATGGCCGTCGGCGTCGTGACGGCGTTCGTCGAGTTCGGCGTGCTCGGCGGGCTGCTCGTGCTCGTCGGGACGGTCGCGGCCGCGGCGGGGCTGCTCTACGTGCTCTGGGAGTCGGGCGCGTGGGACAAGCTCGTCCTCACGGACAGCCTCCGGCGCGACGCCGACGCCGACGCCGCGGCCGACGAGACGCGCGCGCGCATCGTCGGGCAGGCCGGGACGGCCGTGACGCCGCTGCGCCCGACGGGCGTGGCCGAGATCGCCGGCGAGCGGATCGAGGTCACGACCGAGGGCGCGTTCGTCGCCGCGGGCAGCCGCCTGCGCGTCGTCGCCATCGACCGCCGGCGCACGATCGTCCGCGTCGACGACGCCCGGCCGGACGCCGCGCCGCCCGACCCGGCGTAAGGCCATGCCCGGACCAGCCTCGGCCTGAACGGCGGTGCCGGCAGCGGCGAGCTCGGCGAGCACGCCCTACCGGGCGTGTGATCGGCGACGAGCGCGGCGCAGGTAGGGACGTCTCGCCGAGACGTCCGCGGGCCGAGCGGTGTCCCGGGGAAGGGCCGCCGGGGCGGCGTCAGACGTCGCGCTCGACCTCGTCGCGGTTCAGTGACACCTCGATCTCGTTCGAGAAGTGCCGCCGGCAGGCGTCGCCGTCGGTCTCGAAGACGTTGACGAGCGCGAACCGGCCG
>JAYWIE010000158.1:0-4011 GCA_043789155.1 Rubricoccaceae bacterium
CTACGTCGTCGTCGGGGACGCGCGGCCGGGCGAGGTCGAACTCGCCGCGGCCCGCCTGCTGACGCTCGCGCCCACGGGCGGCCCCTGCACGGACGACGCCGCGCGCTCGGCCCCGACCGACCCGGACGACGCCGCCGCGCTCGCTGTCCTCGTCGAGGCGCTGCGCGCGCGCGGGGCGCAGGCGTTCGCGCGCACGTCGGGTGGCCAGACGACGCTCGGCGGCGACTCGGCCGGCCTCGTCGGACTTCGCCTCACCGACGCCGAACTCGCCGCCGCCCGTACGGCCGCCGCCCGCCGCCCCGCCGCCGCGGCGTTCTGGCTTGACGCGCTCGCCGCGCTCTACACCGCTCCGGGCGACGTGCGCCCGCCACGTGACCCCGGTGCCCTCGCCCGCTTCCCGGCGCGTGTCGCCCGCGTCTCGGCGCGCGACGTGACGGACCTCGCGGCCCGCTTTGCCGCCTCACCCGCTCCCTGATCCCATGCCCGAGCCCGTCCTCTCCGAGGCCGACCTCGCCCGCGTCGAAGCCGCCGTCGGCACCGCTGAAAAGCGCACGTCGGGCGAGATCGTGCCGTACATCGTCCGCCACTCCGCCGACTACGACGCCGCCGTCTGGCGCGCGGCCTCGGCCGGGGCGCTCGTCGCGACGGCGGCCGTGCTCGCGCTCGCCGCGCTCTACGGCGGCTGGAGCCTCGCGTGGACCGCCTCGCCGTGGGCCGTCGCCGGGGCGTCGGTCGGCGGCGGGCTCGCCGGGGCGCTGCTCGGCGCGTTCGTGCCCGGCGTGCGCCGGCTCGTCGCCGGGCCGGCCGCGCTCGCGGCCGAGGTCCACCGCCGCGCCGCGCAGGCCTTCCTCGACGAGGAGGTCTTCGACACGCGCGACCGCACGGGCATCCTGCTGTTCGTGTCCCTCTTCGAGCGCCGCATCGAGGTCATCGGCGACGCCGGCATCAACGCCAAGGTGGAGACGGCCGAGTGGGTCGAGGTCGTGGACTTGGTCCGGGCGGGCATTCGGCAGAAGGACCTCGCGGGCGGGCTCGTCGCGGCCGTCGGGATGTGCGGCGACCTGCTCGAGCGCCGCGGCGTCGCGCTCCGCGACGACGACACGGACGAGCTGAGCGACCGGGTCCGCCTGCGGGACGCGTGAGGCCCGCGCTCGCCCTGCTCACGCTCGCCCTGCTCCTGCTCGCCCTGGTCGCGCAGACCGTGCGCGCGCAGACGGTGCCGCCGCTGAGCGGCCGCGTCGTCGACACGGCGGACATGCTCTCGCCGGCGACCGAGGCCGCGCTCACCGCCCGCCTCGCCGCCTTCGAGGACTCGACGTCGACGCAGATCGTCGTGCTGACGGTCCCGACGCTCGCCGGCGGCGACCTCGAGCGCTTCGCGACCGACGTCTTCCGCGCGTGGGGCGTCGGGCAGCGCGGCTCCAACAACGGTGCCCTCCTGCTCGTCGCCCGCGACGACCGCAAGCTGCGCATCGAGGTCGGCTACGGCCTCGAAGGCGACCTGACGGACGCGACCGCGGCCACGATCATCCGCGAGGTCGTCGTGCCGCGGATGCGCGACGGCGACCCGGACTCGGCCGTCGCGGCCGGCATCGACGCCATGATCGCGAGCGTCGAGGGGACCTACACCGCGCCGGCGGACGAGCCGATGCCGGTGTGGCTCGGCGCGCTCCTGAGCGTCGTCTTCACCGCCCTGCCGCTCGGCGGCGTCGCCGGGCTTCTCCGGACGGGCGTCGCGGGCGCGTGGGGGACCGTCCTCGCGGGCGTCGTCGGGCTCGCCGCGGGTGCCGTCGTGTGCATCGTCGCGTTCGCCGCGTCCGGGTCGGGCGCGGCGGCGCTCGCCGTGCTCGTCCTCGTGCCGCTCGCGGCGATGGCGCTGGACGTCTGGCTGGAGCGGCACCCGGTCTACGGCCCGGCCCGCCGGAAGCGGCGCGAGCGCACCCGGATCATCCGCGAGGCGCAGCGCCACGGCAGGCGGTCGGTCGTGATCGACGGGCAGCGCGTCTCGGTCCCGGCCGTGTCGAGCGGGTCGTCGTCGGGCGGCTCGTCGTCGGGCGGCAGCTTCAGCGGCGGCGGCGGGGCGTCCGGCGGCGGCGGCGCGTCTGGAAGCTGGTGACGAAAGGTTGAGGGGTTGAAGGGTTGATGGGTCGAGAGGGAAAGGCATTTTCGCGCGAACCGGGGGCGAACCGGGACGCGGGTGCCTTTCAACCCCTAAACCCTCAACCTCTACATCGCCTCGACGCGGAGGCGGTTGCCGTCGGGGTCCGCGAACGACAGGACGGGCCCGCAATCGGTCGCGGTGATGCCTGCGGAGGTGAGGCGGGCGCGGAGCAGCGTCACCGTCCGCCGCGGCATCGCGAAGGCGAACTCGTGCGCGCCGGCCGCCCCGCCGGGGTCGTCGTGGAGCTCGAAGACAGCCGCGCCCTCGGCGTCCAGCAGCCGCGCCGACGTCGCCGCCGTCACCGGGTGCACGTCGACGCCGCCGAGCGTCAGCCCGAGGGCGGTCACGTAGAACTCGAGCGCGTCGTCGAAGCGGGCGGTGTGGAGGCGGACGGCGCGGAGCCAGACGGCGGACGACGGCCGGCGCAGCGTGCGCTCGGCCTGGCGGAACGGCGAGTCGAGCGTCGCGGGCGTGGTGGTCATGAGGCTGCGGGGCCGGAGGGGGAGAGGCCGTGCCCCTTTCAGCCGCCGTGCCGCACGCCGGGCGCGGGAATCAGTCGCGCGGGGCGGAACGGGAGCGCACCGCGCGCGGTGGTTGATGCGCGTGACCGCCGCGCGGCGTCCGGCGTGCCGATCCCTCGTGTCTCAGCCCACGCTGCCATGCCCGCCCTCCCGCCTCTGTTCGGCATCGCGACGGTCCTCTTCGGGACCGTGGTCGCGCTCGGCCTGCGCTACAGCGCCCGCGCCGGGCGGCCCGAGAATGCCATCGCCGTGTCCGAGGTCGTCGCAGCGGTCGGTCCGGGAGTCCCGCTGCTGATCGGGCAGCCGTTCGACCTGTCGCTTACGGTCGCCGCGTTTCGCGTGCGCGACGAGGCCGGAGCCGAGGTCGCCGAGATCGCCTCCCACACCCGCCGCACGGCCTGCCATAGTTTCGCGGCCCGCGGGGTGACGTACCACGTCGACAGCCTGCTGACGTGGTCGCAGACGCTCGTGCTGCACCGGGCCGGCGAGGACCGCGAGCTCGCTCGGATGGCGCTCCGCCGGCTCTGCCGCACGGTGAGCTTCGCCGATGGCATCGTGCTACGGGTCGTGCCGCGGTGGTCGCGCCCGGGCCACCTGCGCGTCCTCGACGCCGAGGGGCGCGAGACGGGCCGGATCGGCTCCGTCGGCACCGGGTCGACGCGCGTGCTGTCGGGCGTCGGCGACCGGCCGCTGCACGAGCGCCTGTTCCTGATGTGCCTCTGAGGCGGCCTACATCAGGCCGAGCGTGAGGCGCGCCTCGTCGCCGAGCATCTCCATCGCGTACGACGGCACGAACACGACCTCGACGTCGGCCTCGGCCACCCCGTCCAGCGCGGCGACGCCCGTGCGGACCTCGGCCGGCAGCGTCTCCGCGGCCGGGCAGTTCGGGGCCGTCAGCGTCATCCGGACGTCGACGCGCACGCCGCCCTCGGGAGCGCCCTCGACGTCGGTGATCGTCCAGCCGTAGATCAGCCCGAGGTCCCAGATCGGGACCGGGATCTCGGGGTCGTAGATGCCGCGGCAGACGTCGCGGACGGCCACCTCGAGCGGCGTCAGGTCGTCGACCTCGCGGCCGGTGATGAGAAAGTCGCGGGTCATGGGAGGGAGGGAATGGAGGGAAGAGGAAGGAGGGAAGAGGGATGCAAAGGCAGGGAAGACGTAGCTAGCGATGCACTCGCATTTTCCCTCCTTCCTCTTTCCTCTTCCCTCTTTCTCTCTTCCTCAGGTGAGGCGCTCGGCGATGCGGGCGTCGAGGTGGTCGCGCAGCGGCTGGCTCGATACCATCTCGACGACGTCGTGGGCGAAGGCGTAGAGCAGGAGCGAGCGCGC
>JAYWIE010000159.1:0-4004 GCA_043789155.1 Rubricoccaceae bacterium
GACCGCTCGCGCGACGACCGCTCGCGCGACGACCGCTCGCGCGACGACCGCGGCGAGCGCCCGGAGCGCCCCGAGCGCGCCCGCCGCGGCAGCCGCCGCGACGACGCCGAGGACGCCGCGCCCGAGCCCGCCGCCTCGCCCGAGTCCGCGACGGCGCTGCTGCGCGGCTGGCTGGACAACTACCGCCGGACGGTCGACGAGGCGTACCGCCACCGGCCCGTCGTGGTGCGCGTCCACCCGCTGTTCCTGACGCACCTCCAGCGCGGGCTCCTCAGCGCGCTCACGCGCTGGCGCATCGCCGTCCGCAACATCCCGTGGCGCATCGAGGAGGACGCGAGCCTGGACCCGCTCGCCTTCGACGTCCGCGACGAGAAGTCCGGCCGCTCGCTGCTGCGGAAGTACACGCTGTGAGCGGGATGCGGGAGACGGGATGAGGGACGGGCTGAGCCTCTGGCCGACGCCCCCATCCCGTCTCCCCTATCCCACATCCCGCCTTTTCGCCATGACGGCTCCTGCGACGGTCGCGGCGTTCGAGGACGCGCTGAAGCGCCTCGGCGTGCCGGTGCGGCGCGGGCGCGGGTCCTTCCGCGGCGGGCGCTGCGCCGTCGACGGCCGCGACGTGGTGGTGCTGAACACGCTGCACCCGCCCGAGGCGCAGGCTTCGATTCTCGCGGGCGCGCTGCGCGAGCTGCCGCACGACGGGCTCTACCTGCGCCCGGCCGTCCGCGCCGCGCTCGACGACGCGCTCGCGCGCCTCGACCGCCGCCTCGCCGGCGACGACACGCCGGAGGCCTCCGACGAGACGTGACGCCGCTCCCGGATCTGCTCGGCGTCACCGCGACGCTGCTCGGCACGGGCACCTCCACGGGCGTCCCGATCATCGGCTGCCGCTGTGCGGTCTGCACGTCTGCAGACCCGCGCGACGCGCGCACGCGGACGTCCGCGCACGTCGTCGCGCACACGTCCGCCGGCGACGTCCACCTCCAGATCGACGCCGGGCCGGACTTCCGCGTCCAGGCCCTCCGCGCGGGCGTCGCGGCCGTGGACGCGCTCGTGGTGACGCACCACCACTTCGACCACGTCGTCGGGCTGGACGACCTCCGGCCGTTCTTCTACACCGACAAGACGCCCGCGCCGGTCTGGGCGCTGCCGGCCTCGGGCGCGGTCCTGCGCGAGATGTTCGGCTACATCTTCGACCGCGCCTACCCCGGCTCGTCCGTCCTGGACCTCCACGAGACCGACGGCCGCACGCCGTTCGTCGTCACCGCGCGAAGCGGGCCGCAGCCCCGGCCAGCCGTCGCGGTCACGCCGGTCGTCGGCCGCCACGGGCACGTCGACGTGGTGGGCGTGCGCGTCGGGGCGTTCGCCTACCTCACCGACGTCAAGGACGTGCCGGACGAGACGGTCGCGGCCCTGCAGGGCGTGCGGGTCCTCGTGCTGGACGGCCTGCGGCCGGAGCCGCACCCGACGCACCTGTCGTTCGGCGAGGCCGTAGCCGTCGCGGCGCGCGTCGGGGCTGCGGAGACGTGGTTCGTGCACATGACGCACGCCGTGACGCACGCCGAGGGCGACGCCCTCCTGCCGCCGGGCGTGCGCCTCGCCTACGACGGCCTGGTGCTGGAGGCGTAACCGCCGGCCGGCGGCCCGCCCGGTAGCCCGGACCGTCCGAAGCATCGTAGGGCCCCAGCATGCTGTGACCCTGCGGACAACGTGGATGATGCGGGCGACGCGACCGGGGCGGATGCGTCGGGACGGATGCGTCGTGCCGGGACGTCGTGCCAGGCAGAAGACTCCCCAGCGGGGCGTCGCTACAGGGCGCGCGGTCGGAACAAACGGGGACGTCCCATCTCATATCCCATATCCCATATCCCATATCCCCCTAATCCACGATCCCGACGACCGTCTTGTCCGTCGCGACGAGCGCGCGGCCGAAGGGCAGGCCGGCCTCGGTGCTCGTCGCGAGCAGGACCGTCTCGCCGGGGCCCGCGCCCGTCGTGTCGAGCGCGGCGAACGGCCGGCCGGCGTCGGTGCCGTCGGCGCGGACGGGCTGGACGACGAGCATGCGCAGGCCGTCGACGGAGGCGTCGTGGCGGGTCGCCCAGAGGCAGCCGGTGACGCGGCCGAGCGTCACGCCGCGCGCCGCGCGCCGGCGGCTGCCGCCTCGGCGTCCATGTCGACGCGGTCCACGATGGCCATCACGACGGCGTCGACGGGCTTGCCCTGCGTGATCTCGGTCTGGCGGCCGGACGAGCCCTGCGCCACGAGGACCGTCTCGCCGACGCCCGCGCCGACGGCGTCCGCGGCGACGACGAAGGCGTCCGTCGGCGTCCCGTCCATGTCGGTCTCGCGCACGATCAGGAACGTCATCCCGACGAGCGCGGGGTCCTTGCGGGTCGCCCAGACCTGGCCGACGACGGTTCCGAACAGCATGGGCGGGCGCGAGGGTGCGCGGCCAAGCTACGCCTGCGCGGCCAGCACCGGGCGGCCAGCACCGGGCGGACGGCACCGGGCCGCCTCACCCGCGGCTGACGGTGACGGTCGGCGGGCGGAGCGCGCCGTCGCCCGACGGCGGTGCGGTGCGCGCGCCGACGCCGCTCGTGTCGACGGCGAGCGCGGCGCGGCGGCGGTGGATCTGGCGGCGCTGCAGCATGCGCCACAGTACCCGCAGGCGGACGTAGCGCAGGTGCCGCACGACGAGGCACGCGAACGCGGCGGCGGCCAACACGCACGCGGCCTGGACCGCGTCGCTGCCGCCGGCGCGGCTCAGCACGACCCCGATGAGGCCGAAGACGGCCGCTGCGGCCCAGACGGCGCGGACCGCCGGCCGCACGCGGCCGTGGTTGCGGGCGAGCACGCGGTGGTGGAGGTGGTCCGCGTCGGGCATGAACGGCGACGCGCCGCGCGCGACGCGCCGCGCGACCGTGGTGGCGGTGTCCAGCAGCGGCAGCCCGAGCACGACGACCGGCACGGCGAGGGCCCCGGCCGTCGGGGCACCGGTGGCGCAGCGCAGGCCGGCCATCGCCAGCACGAGGCCCAGCAGCGTGCTGCCCGTGTCGCCCATGAAGATGGACGCCGGGTGCCGGTTGAAGACGAGGAAGCCCAGCGTCGACGCCGCGCCGACGGCGCAGAGCGTCAGCAGGAGCGGGTCCGCGGGGCAGGCTGCGGCGAGGGCGGCGAAGGCGACCGTGGCGACGCCGGCGAGCAGGCCGTCGAGGCCGTCGAGCAGGTTCGCCGCGTTGATGAGGCCGACGGTCCAGAGCATCGTCAGCGGCAGCGCGAGCGCGGCGCGCGTGTCCGGCGCGAGGCCGCCGACGCCGGGCAGGTTCGAGAGGTCGAGGTGCCAGCCGGCCAGCACCAGGCCGTACGCGACGGCGGTCTGAACCGCGAAGCGCCGCTTGAAGCCGATGCCGGCCAGGTCGTCCCAGACGCCGAGCGCGACGAGCGCGCCCGCGCCGACGAGCAGCGGCAGCACGTCCGTGGCCGCGACGCCCGCGGTCCAGACCGAGAGCGAGAGGCCGACGAGGAGGCCGGCCGCGATGCCCAGCCCGCCGATGCGCGGCACGGCGCGGGCGTGCCGCTTGCGGTCGTCCGGCAGGTCCAGGTGGCCGCGGCTCAGCGCGACGCCGCGGACGAGGTGCGTCGCCGCCACGGCGGCGGCGAAGGCGAGCAGGGCTCCGGGCAGGACGTTCACCATCGAGGAAGGCTCTCGGCGACGCCCGGCCGGGGGCGTCGTGGGCGCGCGTGGTGGACGGCTGCTCGGCAGCCAGCGCTTGGGGGCGGAGCGTCCAATTTAGACCAATCGAAAGGCCGCGCACCCGGCGAACACACTGTTTTAATCTGTACCGGGAGTCTTACCAATGTGCGTATACATGTCTACCACGTTCGCCAGCACGTGCGCGAAGGCGTCCGCGGCGGCGTCCGGGCCGACGTCGGCGGCCTGCGCCGCGCGCGCGCCGGCGGCGGCGCGCGCCTCCGGCCGCTCGGCCCACGACGCGACGGCGGCG
>JAYWIE010000160.1:0-3971 GCA_043789155.1 Rubricoccaceae bacterium
GGCCGGGCCGCTCGAGTTCTCCGAGGTCTCGCCTGAGATCGTCGGCGGCCTCGAGGCGCTGCAGTCCAGCATCCAGTACCCGGACTTCGACAAGCGCGCCGGGACGCAGGGCACGGTCGTCGTGCGGTTCGTCGTGTCGCCCGAGGGCCGCGCGCAGGACATCACGGTCGCGCGCGCCGTCAGCCCCGGCCTCGACCGCGCGGCGACGGAGGCCGTCGGGCGGGCGCGCTTCACGCCGGGCCGCCAGAACGGCCAGGCCGTCGCGGTCCGCATGACCGTCCCGGTCCGCTTCACGATCCGGAACTGATCGACGGCCCGGACGCCCCACGGCGTCCGGCCGACGGGTGCGAAGAAACGCTGCCCCTTCGCGCGACTCCGTCGCCGGGGGGCAGCGTTTTTCTCATTCAGGCCGGACTGGCATCAGCCCGGCCGCATCCGAGACCGACATGACGTTGCCCGCCCGTCCCCGCGACGGCACCCTCGCCGCGCTCGCGGCCATCGCGCCCAACGCGGCCCGCCTCAAGGAGGCCTACGCTTCGAACCTCAGCCGCGCGCTGCTCGTCGCCGTCAACATCCACCTGCTCGCCCTCGGCGGCTACTGGGTGACGACGGTCGTGCTGCGCGCGAACCCGGCCGAGGCCGCGCCGTCCGGCAGCGACCCCCTCTGGATTCCGACGACGCCCAGCTTCCCGGCAACGCCGCCGGCTATCGCGCCGAAGCCCCCATCGCCCGGCGGCGGTTCGTCGACGCAGGCCGCGGCATCGGGCGTGGTCACGCTCGTCGACGACGCGCAGGTTGACCCGGACGCGACGATCGCGACGTCCGACGAGATCAGCATGTCGCCGAACGGCCCGGTCACTGGCGTCGCCAACCGCGGTGACGGGTCGAGTGAGGACGTCGGCATGGTCACGCCGCAGGCCCCGAGCCCGCTGGTCATCGACACGACACCGCCGCCGGTCCCGCAGCCCGACCCGGTCGTCGAGACGCCGCAGCCGACGAGCGAGATCGAGTCGTTCGTCGAGGTCCCGCCCGAGATCATCGGCGGCCTCGCAGGTGTGCAGGCGCGCGTGACGTACCCGCGCTTCGAGCGCGAGATCGGCAACCAGGGCACGGTCGTCGTCCGGTTCGTCGTCGAGCCGTCGGGCGAGCCGTCGGGCATCGAGGTGGCGCGGTCGGTCTCGCCGGGCCTCGACGCGGCTGCCGTCGCGGCCGTCCGGCAGACACGCTTCACGCCGGGCATCCAGAACGGCCGGCCCGTCCGCGTGCGGATGACGCTGCCGGTGCGCTTCACGATCCGCTGACGCCGGCGTCCGGGACGCCGTCCCGGGCGCTTGCGGCGGGGCGGGGGGGCAACCCCTCGCCCCGCCGCGCGTTTGGATGGCTCCCGCTCGCCGTCGCCGATGTCCCCGCTCCGCCTGCTCACGCTCACCGTCGCCGTGGCGCTCGTCGTCGCCGGGACGCTCGTCGCCTTCGGCCTCGTCGGGCCGGCGACGCCCGAGCCGCGGCTGCGCGTCGTCGTCGGCGTGATCCTCGTCCTGATGGGCCTCTACCGCGGAGCCGTCGGGCTGGGCCGGCGTGACGCAGATGGCCGCCCCTGACCCATGAACCGACTCGCCCTCGTCGTCGCCCTCGCGGGCCTCGCCCTCACGGCCTGCGGGGCTGGCTGCAACGAGACGCCGGCGCGCGTCGGCCGCCCGGACGGCGAGGCGTCAGGCCGGCCGCTCGGCGGGGCCGGCTTCACCGGCACGCTCCGCCTCGGCACGACGCCCGAGCTGGCCGCGATCGTCCGCGAGCAGGCGGCCGACTTCCACAAGCTCTACCCGCAGGCGACGGTCGAGGTGCGCGAGCTCTCGGCCCGCGCCGCCATCGTCGGCGTGCTCCAGGGGCAGCTCGAGTCGGCCATCGTGGACCGGCCGATGAACAGCGAGGAGAGCGGGCTGGCCGCGGAGTACGAGATCGCGATCGGGCAGACGCTCGTCGGCGAAGGCGCGGTGACGGTCGTCGTGCCGGCCGCGAGCGCCGTCCAGCGGGTGCCGCTCGACGCGCTGCGCCGCCTGCTCGGCGGGCAGACTGTGGCGTGGACGAGCATCGCCGCGGGCACGCCCGGCGAGGCGCGCCTCGTGCTCACGGACCGCAACGCGGGCACGGTCGAGTACCTCGCGCGCCGCCTGCTCCCCGAGGGCACGCTGCCGCAGTCGGCCATCCGCGCCGCGAGCGAGCCCGACGTCCTCACGCGCGTCGCGGGCCGGGCGGACGCGCTCGGCGTCGTCTCGGCGCTCACCTTCCGCGCCGACACGACGGGCCGCGTGCGCGCCGTCGCCGTCGTGGACTCGGCCGGGCAGGCCGTCCGGCCCTCCCCGATGGCCGTCTACACGGACGCCTACCCGCTGCGGCAGCCGGTCGTGCTCGTCACGCGCGGCGTCCGCGGCGGCCTCGCGGCCGGCTTCGCGACGTTCATCCTCGGCACGCAGGGCCAGGAGACGGTCCAGCGCGCGGGCCTCGTGCCGGCGCAGCCGCCCGTCCGCGAGTTCAACCTCACGCAGTAGGGCCCGGCCCGAGATCGGCGCACGGCCGGAGCCCTGCGTGCGGTGGTGCCGTACCGAGTAGCCGTTCGCCCCGCCGCCGATGCCCCACGTCCTCTGGTGGATCAAGAAGGACCTGCGCCTCCACGACAACCCCGCCCTCACGGCCGCGCTCGCCGACGCCCGCGCGCGTGACGCCGCCGTCCTGCCCGTCTTCGTGTGGGAGCCCGCCGTGCTCGACGCGCCCGAGACGGGCCCGCTGCACGTCGCGGCGCTCGCCGAGGCGCTCGCCGGCCTCGACGTCCCGGTTCTGACGCTGCGCGGCGACGCCGTCGAAGCGCTCGCCCGCCTGCACGCGGCCGCGCCGTTCGAGGCCGTCCACTCGCACGAGGAGATCGGGACCGAGAACACGTTCGCCCGCGACCGTGCCGTCGGCGCGTGGTGCCGCAGCGCCGGCGTCGCGTGGACCGAGCACCGGCAGACGGGCGTCTTCCGCGGCGACGCGGACCGCGACACGCGCGACGCGCGCTGGCGCGCGTTCACGGCCGCTGGCCCGCTGCCGGTCCCGCCGGACCTCGCGCGCGTGCGCGTGCCCCGCGCGGCGCTGGCCCTCGCACTGCCCGGACCGCTCACGCCGGCCGGCCTCGGGCATCCGCTCTCGGACGCACAGACCGCGCTGAGGCAGCCTGTGAGCGAAGCCGCGGCCGCGGAGACGCTCGCGAGCTTTCTCGGCCACCGCGCGCTGGGCTACTCGGGCGGCATCTCGTCGCCGAACCGCGCCTTCGAGAGCGGCTCGCGCCTCTCGGTCCACCTCGCGTGGGGCACCACGACCGGCCGTGCCGTCTACGCCGCGACGCAGGCGCGCCTGGACGAGCTCGCGGGCGTCGCCCACCCCGACGCCGCGGCGTGGCGCAAGTCGCTCACGGCCTTCAAGAGCCGCCTGCACTGGCGCGACCACTTCGTGCAGCGCCTCGAGTCCGAGCCCGGCATGGAGTTCGGCCCGCTCAACGCCGCCTACGCCGACCTCCCGACGCCCGGCGACCCGCTCCTCGCCGACTGGCTTGCGGGCCGCACCGGCTGGCCGCTCGTGGACGCCTGCATGCGCTGCGCCGAGCAGACGGGCTTCCTCAACTTCCGCATGCGCGCCCTCGTGACGTCCGTCGCCGTCCACAGCCTGCGCATGTCCTGGGCGACCATTTTGCATCCGATGGCGCGGCTCTGGGCGGACTACGAGCCGGGCATCCACATCGCGCAGACGCAGATGCAGGCCGGCGTCGTCGGCATCAACCAGCTCCGCGTCTACTCGCCCGACAAGCAGCTCGCGGACCAGGACCCCGACGCCGTCTTTGTCCGCCGGTGGGTGCCGGAGCTGGCCGCGGCCACGCCCGCGGCCATCTTCGCGCACCCCGAGACGCCGCTGCCCGGCTACCCGCTCCCGCTCGTCGACTG
>JAYWIE010000161.1:0-3965 GCA_043789155.1 Rubricoccaceae bacterium
TCGGGCGCGGCGGCGGCTGAAAGCACATGCGGTCTAAGGTTTAACGTCTAACGTTACATCTCCAAAACTTTAAACCTCGGACCTTAAACCGCATTTCAGATGGCCCCGATCCGCCTGCGCCCCGTCCCGCCGCTCACGCCCGGCGCGCTCGAGCGCGCCGGCTGGGGCTGGCTCGCGACCGACGCCGACGGCGCGCCGCCGTACCTCGCCGCCGAGATGGTCGAGCTCTCGCTCGCCGACGCCGACACGCTCGCGCTCGCCGGCAACACGCTCTACGCGCTCCTCGTCGAGGCCGCCGAGCACGTCCTCGCACGCGGCCTGCTGACGGAGGTCGGCGTGCCGGCCGCGCTGCACCGGCTCGTGCGGCACACGTGGGACGACGACCGCCACTGGCACGTCTACGGCCGCTTCGACCTCGCCGGCGGCGTCGGCGGGCAGCCCGTCCGCCTCATCGAGTTCAACGCGGACACCGCGACGGCCATCCCCGAGACGGCCGTCGCGCAGTGGGCGCAGGCGCAGGACGTCCCCCGCGCCGAGCAGTTCAACGAGCTCTACGAGCGCCTCGTCGAGCAGTTCGGCCGCCTGCGCGCGGCCAACGACGACCTCTCCCCCACCCTGCTCTGCACCGGCTTCGCCGACGCGCCCGAGGACGACGCCAACCTCGGCGTCGTCGGGGCCGCGGCCGAGGAGGCGGGCTTCCGCGTCACGTACCGCTCGGTGCCAGACGTCACGTTCTCGCCCGGCGAGGGCGTCTTCACGCACGAGCCGGCGGCCGAAGGCCGGGAGGCGGGCTGGGTGCGCCACGACGTCGTGTTCAAGCTCGTCCCGTGGGAGACGTTCGCCACCGACGAGCCGGCCCTGCTCGGCATCCTCGAAGGGCTCATCCTGGACCGCCACGTCGTGGTCGTCAACCCGCCCTACGCCGTCCTGCTGCAGAGCAAGCGCCTGCTGAAGGTGGCCTACGACCTGCACCCGGACGAGCCGCTCCTGCTCGAAGCCGCCTATTTCCCACTTGCGGGCAAGCGCCACGTCGAGAAGCCGGCGTACGGCCGCGAGGGCGGCAACGTGACCGTCTACGGCGCGACCGGCGAGGCGCTCCACGCGACGCCCGGCGACTACGACGTCTTCCCGTCGGTCTTCCAGGCCTTCACGGACCTGCCGCACGACGACGCGGTCCGCCTCTACCAGACGGGCCTGTTCTGGGCCTTCGAGGCGTGCGCGGTCGGCTTCCGCCGCGGCGACCTCGTGATGGACGACCGCAGCGCGTTCGTCGGCCACCTCGTCGTGGACGAGTAGCGCGTCAGAGCGCGACGCGGAGTGCGAGGCCAGCCGCCCG
The DNA here is from genome assembly GCA_043789155.1 of Rubricoccaceae bacterium. Lineage (GTDB taxonomy): Bacteria > Bacteroidota > Rhodothermia > Rhodothermales > Rubricoccaceae > DASVSE01. Next base: position 1,337 of record JAYWIE010000161.1, read on the forward strand.
CTCGCCGTCCGGCCCGACGAGCACGACCGGCTGCACGTCCGAGGCGTGGTAGCCGGCAGCGGCGAAGTAGGGCGGCGCGACGACCACTACGGCGAGGCCGGCGAAGATGACCGCGCTGTTGTCGTCGCTCGGGCTGAGGATCTTTCCGAGCCCGTAGCCGACCAGCAGGACGCCGCCCGTCGCCAGAAGCGTCCCTCGGACTGCGCCCAGCGCGGCCCCGCGGGCCGTCCCGTGCTGGCCGCGGCGGCGGCCGATGTCGTACACGCCGACTGCGGCTCCGGCCGGGTACAGGAACACCGTCCAGCTTCTCGCCTCCTCGGACGCGCCGGCAGCCTTCAGCGCGAGCGTGCCGAGCAGGACGGCCGTCGCCCCTGCCGCCGCGCCGCCGAGCACGAGGTCCGCGGTCGGCCCGCGCCGCCGCGCGGCCGTCGTGTCGGGCGTCTGCGCCGCGGCGCTGGACGCGAGGAGGGCGAGCAGGAAGAGAAGACGCATCAGGTCAGAGGGCGACGGTGAGTGCGAGGCCGGCCGTCCGCTCGCCGCCCGGCCCGACGAGCACGACGGGCTGCGCGTTTGCCTGGCTCCAGTCGAACCCGATGAGCGCTGTCACGGGAGTCAGAAAGGTGTAGGCGATGAATGCCCCGACCCTCATACTTTCCGCGTCGTCGCTGTATTCGGGCAGGAGCCCGGCGATGCTTCCTAGCGCGATCGCAGGAACCGCCCCGGCTGCCGCGCCGGCCATCGTCGGGACGAAGCGGCCAGAGTTACCGAGTACGCGCCCGACGCCGTACACGGCAAGTCCGCTCGCGACGGTCGTCACCGCGCCACGCATCAGAAGCGGCGCGTCCTCTCCGCCCAGTAAGAACACGTTGACGGCGACGACGGTCGCTGGCACCGCCATCAGCATCCGCTCGGCGGACGTGAGGCGGTTCTGCGCGGACGCCGCCAGCGGGCCGAGCAGGACGAGCAGAAGGGCCAGCGCGCGCATCACAGCGTAAAGCAGATGAAGTCGAAGGCTATGGCTCTCGCGTAGTCATTCCGTAGTGCAGACGCACTACATCGCCATCCCGCCGTCGACGTGCAGCACGTGGCCGGTGACGTAGGCTGCGGCCGGCGAGCACAGCCACACGACCGCGTTCGCGACGTCCTCAGGCTGCCCGGCTTTGCCGAGCGGGATCTGCGCCTGAATGCCCTCCATCGCCTTCTGGCTCACGGCGGCCGTCATATCGGTCGCGATGTAGCCCGGCGCGACGACGTTGGCGCGCACGCCGCGCCCGGCCAGCTCCTTGGCGAGGCTCTTGGTGAAGCCGATGAGGCCCGCCTTGGATGCGGCGTAGTTCGCCTGCCCCGCGTTGCCCGTCACCCCGACGACGCTCGCGAGCGTGACGATCGCGCCCGAGCGCTGCTTCATCATCGGCCGGTAGGCCGCCTTGCAGACGTGGAACGCGCCCGTGAGGTTGGTGTCGATGACCGCCTGCCAGTCCGCAGCCGTCATGCGGATCATGAGCCCGTCGCGCGTGATGCCGGCGTTGACGACGAGCGCGTCGATGCGGCCCCAGCGCTCGAAGACGGCCGCGACGGCCGCCTCGGCCTGCTCGGCGTCCGCGGCCTCGGCGAGGATGGCGAACGCCTCGGTCCCGCCGGCCGTGATCTCGGCGACGAGCGCGTCGGCCGCCTCCTGCGAGGCCCGGTAGGTGAACGCGACGTTCGCGCCGGCCTGCGCGAGGGCCACGACGACGGCGCGGCCGATGCCGCGCGTGCCGCCGGTGACGAGGGCCGTGGTGCCCGTCAGGTCGAGGGTGTATGCCATAGAATCGGAGGTGGGGTTCGCGTAGGGGCACAGCGCGCTGTGCCCGCGTTCAGTCAGCCGTCGAGCGCCGCGATTTGCGCGGCCGTGCCGGCCTGCGCCGTCGCGGCGTCGCGCCCGAGCGTCCGGCGGACGAGGCCCGAGAGCACGGCCCCGGTCCCGACCTCGACGTACCGCCCGACGCCCATCGCCACCATCGCTTCAAGCGACTGCGCCCACCGCACCGGGCTCGTGAGCTGCTCGAGCAGGCGCTGCCGGATGACGTCCGGGTCCGCGGTCGCCTCGGCCGTCACGTTGAGCACGACCGGGCACGACGGGGCCGCGATCGTGAGCGCGTCGAGGGTCTCGGCGAAGGCCGCGCGGGCGTCGGCCATGAGCGGGCTGTGGAACGCGCCCGAGACGGGCAGCGGCACGACGCGCTTCGCGCCGGCGGCCGTACACAGCGCGCCCGCCCGCGCGACCGCGTCGGCGTCGCCCGAGATGACGATCTGGCCCGGGTCGTTGTAGTTGGCCGGCACGACGACGCCCGCGCCGGCGGCGGTCGCCTCGGCGCAGGCCGCCTCGAGCGCGGCCGCGTCCAGGCCGAGCACGGCGGACATCGCGCCCGCGCGCGCCTGCGCCATGAGCTCACCGCGCCGGCGGACGGCCCGCAGGCCGTCCTCGAACGTCACCGCGCCCGCGGCGGCGAGCGCGGACCACTCGCCGAGGCTGTGGCCCGCGGCGACGTCCGGCCGGAGCCCGCGCGCGCGCAGCGCGGCGTCGGCGGCGAGGCTGTGCGCGAACAGCGCCGGCTGCGTGACCTCGGTCGGCCGCAGCGCCTCGGCG
>JAYWIE010000162.1:0-3963 GCA_043789155.1 Rubricoccaceae bacterium
GCCCGAACGAGACGCCGCGCGTGGCCGCGGCCGGGACCGTCCCGGCCAGCACGACGTCCACGCGCAGCCCGACGAGGCGCGCGAGCGTGGCCACGAGCAGCGCGCGGTCCTTGCAGTCGCCGTAGGCGCGGCCGAGGACGATGTCGGGCGCGCGCGGCACGAACGCGCCGGCGTCGCGGGCGTCGGCGATGTAGCGGATGCCGCGGCGGACGTGGTCGTGGATCGCGGCGACGGTCGCCGCGGGCGTGTCGCGCCGCAGCGCCTCGGCCGTCGCGCGCATGGCCGGCGTCGCCGTCGTATCGACGCCCGCGAGCAGGCGCTCGTACCACGCCGCGAACTCGCCGGGCTGCGTCGGGGTGAGCGCGGCAGCGCCGCGGCGCAGGTCGAGCTGGACCGCCGCGTGGACGTCCTCGAGCGCGAAGAGCGCGAGCGGCTCTGTACGGCCGAGGTCCGAGAACACGACGCGCGCCTCGGTCGGCGTCGCGGCCTGGTGGCCGGTCGCGACGCCGCGCGGGGCGGTGACGTCGAACGCGACGGCGACGTCTTCCGGGTGGCGCACGACGACCTCGTAGCGCTCGAGGCGGTCCATGCTCGGGACGTAGAGGATGGGCAGGTAGGCCGCGTCCGGGTACGTCCGGCGGTAGCGGTAGCTGAGGCGCTGGCCGGGCCGCGGCGTCTCGTCGAGGCGGAACGACTGGACCTGCCCGCCCGAGAGGAAGACGTCGCGCGGCGTCGTGCGCTCGGTCGTGAACTGGCGCGCGCGCACGCCGCGGCCGTCGAGCTCAGCCCGGAAGTCGCTCACGCGGTTGAAGTACTGCTCCCCGACGCCGAACTCGGTCTCTTGCGCCGACCGCGTCGAGACGTACGTCATCGCGATCTCGACGTCCTCGGTGACCTCGGCCGTGCCCGCCGCGACGACGAACGTGTGCGTCTCGGAGTAGCGGACGTCGGGGCTCTGGGCCGCGCTCCGGGCCACGCTCTGGGCAGCGGCCGGGCAGGCGAGGACGAGCAGAAGCGCGAGGCGGGCGGCCGTCGCGAGGCGCGTCCGGAAGCGGTCGGGTCGGGTCATATGGAGAAAGTACATGCGCGCCTTCTGCCAGGCCATACGAGCCAGCAAAAGAGGGCGGACCTGTGCCCAGATGCCCTCCGCTCAGATCAACGCGGCCATGCGGCCGGCGACGCGCGCGAACGCCTCTGCCGCGGCGTCGACGTCGGCCTCGGCCGTCGTGCGGCCGAGCGAGAACCGGATCGTCGCGCCGGCCGTGTCGCGGTCGACGCCCATCGCGAGCAGGACGTGGCTCGGCTCGAGCGCGCCCGAGGCGCACGCGCTGCCGGCCGAGGCGTGGACGCCCTCGAGGTCGAGCCCAACGAGCAGCATCTGGCCGTCGAACGGCGTGCCGCCGGCGGGCCGGAGCGAGACGTTGACGACGTGCGGGGCCGTCTCGGCGGCGTGCTCGGCAACGCCCGCGAGCGGCGTGTTGAACCGCAGCGCGTCGCCGAACGCACCGCGCAGACGCGTCGCGAGCCGCGTCTGGAGCGCGCGCAGCCGGGCCGCGCGCTCCGTCCGCTCGGCGTCTGCGAGCCGCAGCGCGCAGGCGAAGCCGACGATGGCCGCGACGTTCTCGGTCCCGCCGCGCCGCCCGCGCTCCTGCGCCCCGCCGAGCACGACGGGCGCGAACGGCGTCCCGGCGCGCACGAACAGCGCGCCCGCCCCGACGGGCCCGCCGACCTTGTGGGCCGTGACCGTGAGCAGGTCCACGCCGAGCGCGTCCACGTCGAGCGGGTAGAGGCCGGCCGCCTGCACGGCGTCCGTGTGGCACAGCGCGCCGGCGTCGTGCGCCGCCCGGGCGATGGCGCGGACGTCGGCGACCGTCCCGACCTCGTTGTTGACGGCCATGACCGAGACGAGGCCCGTCGCGGGCGTCAGGGCTGCGGCGACGTCGTGGGCCGAGGGCGCGCCGGTCGGGCCGGGGTCGAGCACGGTGACGGCGTGGCCGCGCCCGGCGAGAGCGCGGGCCGGCGCGAGGACGGCCGCGTGCTCGGCCCCGCTCGTGACGAGCCCGCCGCGTACGGTCTGCCCGGCGCGCGTGTCGGCGAGCGTCCCGAAGAGCGCCGCATTGTCCGCCTCGGTCCCGCCCGAGGTGAAGACGACCTCGGCCGGCTCGCACCCGAGCACGGCCGCGACCGTCTCGCGGGCGGCGTCGACGGCGACGCGCGCGCGCCGGCCGGGCCCGTGCAGGGCCGAGGCGTTGGCTGGCCCGCCGCGCAGCCACGGCTCCATCGCCGCGAAGGCCTCGTCGCGGAGCGGCGTCGTCGCGGCGTGGTCGAGGTAGGGCACGGAGGGCAGTGGCGAGTGGGCAGTGGCCAGTGGCAGACCGCCCGAGCCACCCGAAAGCTAACCGGGACCCATTTTTCCACTGGCGACTGGCCACTGCCCACTGGCGCGGCGGCGCAGCCGCTGCTCTACAGCCCGAACCAGTACGTCGCCTTGAGCAGGAAGACGTTCTGGAGCGTCGCCTGGAAGACGTCGGGGACGTCCGAGAGGACGTCGTAGCCGGAGAACGGGCCGACCTCGTCGCGGACCTGCTGCCACACGAAGAACAGCGCCGAGCCGGGCCGCCACTGCCACCGGAGCACCGCGTTGCCGCGCAGAGAGAGCTGCGTGAAGTCGTTGTTGAAGACCGAGAACGGCTCTCCGCCGTCGCCGGGGTCGATGGCGTACGCGTCCGGCACGGCGTCGCCGGCGGGCAGCTCGGTGCCGTCCGGTGTGTAAATGACAGGTGCGATGGAGCCGCGCGTGTCGCCGAAGCGGACGAAGTCGTAGGTCCGGGCTGCGGCCAGCTCGCGGATGTCCTGGAAGCGGACCGAGAACACGGACGGGATGACGGCCACCTGGAGCGTCAGGTCCGGCGAGAAGGCCCAGTCGGCGCGCAGGTTGAGGTCGAGCGACTCGACGCGCGTGTCCGCGAAGAGGTAGCGCCGGCCGCCGACGCCGAGCGCGGTCCCGTCGGGCCCGGTGCCGGCCGCGGCGCGGCCGAGGTACTGGTCCGTGTTGCGCGCGCCGACGTAGGCCGGCTCGAACGAGACCGTGACGGCGTCGGTCGGGCGGACGGCGAGGTAGGGCGAGACGGTCCGCGTCCACTCGCGGCCGACGGCCTGGTAGCCGCCGCCGGCGACCTCGCGGCGCGCCTGGGCGGTGAGCCCGCCGGAGACGCGCCGCGCCGAGTTGGTGTACAGAGACGTCGAGAGCGACCAGTCGCTCGGTCGGACGACGACCGGCCCGCCGCGCGTGAGGCGGTCGTTGAGCTGCTCCGGGCGCGTCGAGGCCGTCAGGTTGCCGTTCCAGAGGTTCGCGAAGACGCCCCGCAGGACCGTCGTGTAGCGGTGGTAGACGTGGTCGCCGCCGTAGTTGAAGCCCTGGTTCGTGTAGCCGGCGAGGCGCGCCGAGCGGAGCCACGGCACGCCCGGCGCGGGCATGTTGTAGTGGACGTAGAGGTCGCCCGTGAGGAAGTCCGCGCGCTGCTGGAAGCCGAGGTCGTTGGCCTCGAAGCCGGGGCTCGTCGCGCCGAGCGTGAGCGCGCCGCGCCAGTGGCGGCCGCCGCCGGTCTTGGCGAGGCTGGCCTCGGCGCGGTAGCCGGTCAGGCTGTGCTGGTACGGGTTGACCTCGACGTAGTCGGCGTCCGGGCGCTGGAAGTAGCGCTGCGGCGCGCGCTGGAGCGCCGTGATGACGCCCGTCTCGCCGTTGACGTTGCTTGCTGCGACGAGCGCCGTGCCGGTCCACGCCCGCGACTCCGACGCGACCTCGACGTCGAGCCCGCCGACGGCGGCCGTCGACGGCAGCAGCGCCCGGAAGGCGTCCGCGCGCGTGTCGCGGACCACGCTCGTGCCGAACGCGCCGACGAGCGTGCGCCCGCCGCGCCACGCCCGCCGCGCCCGCGCGACCGAGAAGATGGCGAACGGCGT
>JAYWIE010000163.1:0-3959 GCA_043789155.1 Rubricoccaceae bacterium
TGGCGGCGGTAGCGCCGCCCGACGGCGCCCTTCTCGTCGTACGTGACCGAGAACTGCTGGCGCAGGTCCGCCTCGATCGCGTGCGCCGTCTCCGGCATGCCCTCCTTCTTGACGAGCGGGAAGACGGCCGCCGTGAACGGCGCGAGCGCCGGGTGGAAGGCGAGCCGGTTGCGCGGCTCGCCCCCGACGACGTCCTCGCGGTAGGCGTCGCAGAGGACCATCAGGATCGTCCGGTCCAGCCCGACCGACGTCTCGACGACGTACGGGATATACTTCTCGCCGGCCTGCACGTCGACGTACTCGAGCTTCTTGCCTGAGACCTCCTGGTGCCGCGAGAGGTCGAAGTCGGTGCGCGAGTGGACGCCCTCGATCTCGTTCCAGCCGAAGGGGAACTCGTACTGGACGTCCTTGGCCGCGTCGGCGTAGTGGGCGAGCTTCTCGTGGTCGTGCCAGCGCAGCTTCTCGGGGCGGATGCCCAGCCCGATGTGCCACGCCATGCGCTTCTCGGCCCACTCGGCGTAGGCCTCCATCTGAGTGCCCGGCCGCACGAAGTACTGCATCTCCATCTGCTCGAACTCGCGCATCCGGAAGATGAACTGCCGCGCGACGATCTCGTTTCGGAAGGCCTTGCCCGTCTGCGCGATGCCGAACGGCACAGCCATGCGCGACGTCTCGGCGACGTCCTTGAAGTGGACGAAGATGCCCTGCGCGGTCTCGGGGCGGAGGTATATCTTGCTCGCCTCCTCGGCGACGGCCCCGGTCGCGGTCTCGAACATGAGGTTGAACTGCCGCACCGGGGTCCAGTCGAACGCGCCGGAGTCCGGCGAGCGGATGAGCTCGGCCTGGATGATCGCGCCGAGCGCCGGGGCCGGGTCGTCGGCGTTGAGGGCCGCGACGAACTGGTCGTAGACGGCCGCAGCCTGCTCGGACTTCTTCTTCTTGTGCAGCTTCTCGATGTGGCCCTCGATGAGCTGGTCCGCGCGGTAGCGCCGCCCTGAGGCGCGGTCGTCGACGAGCGGGTCCGAGAAGGCGTCGACGTGGCCGGAGGCCTTCCAGACGGTCGGGTGCATCAGGATGGCCGCGTCCAGCCCGACGACGTTGTCGTGGCCGTAGACCATGGCTCTCCACCACCGCTCGCGAACGTTGCGCTTGAGCTCGACGCCGAGCGGGCCGTAGTCGTAGACGGCACCCAGCCCGCCGTAGATCTCGGACGACGGGAAGACGAAGCCGCGCCGCTTGGCGAGCGAGACGATGGTGTCGAGGTCCATGGGCGGGGCGGGGCGGGCTGTGTGGCGGAATCAAGCCACGGCGCGGCGGGCGGGCGGTGAGGAGGACGGGAAGACGGGCGTGCAGGAGCGGAGGAGCGGAGGAACGCAGGAACGGAGGAACGCCTGCGCTCCTGCATCCCTGCATTCCCCCCTCACATCAGCCCCCGCTCGGCCAGCGACGTATACGTCCGCCCGGCGATGATGAGGTGGTCGTGGAGCGGGATGCCGAGCAGGCGGCCGGCCTCGACGAGCTGCTTCGTCACGGCGACGTCCTCGCGGCTGGGCTCGGGGTTGCCGGACGGGTGGTTGTGCAGGCACAGCACCGACGCCGCCCCGGCGACGATGGCCTGCTGGAACACCTGCCGCGGCTCGACGATGCTGGCCGAGAGCCCGCCCGTCGTGAGCGTGAACTCGGCCGTGACGACGTTGGCCGTGTTGAGGTGCAGCACCACAAACACCTCGCGCGGCAGGTCGCGCAGGCGCGGGCCGTACGCCGCCGCGACGTCCGCGGGGGACTTCACCTGCACGCGCGCCTCGGGCGGGGCCGCCTCGACGCGCCGGCCGACCTCGAACACGGCTGCGAGCTGCGCCGCCTTCGCCGGCCCGACGCCCTTGCCCTCCATCGCGTGGACAATCTGGGCCGCCGAGCACCGGGCAAGCTTCGCGAGCGAGCCGTACTGGCGCAGCAGGATCTGCCCCTGCTCAACGGCCGACACGCTGCGCCCGCCGAAGCGCGCGCCGCTGCCGAAGACGAGCCCGACGAGCTCGGCGTCCGAGAGGGCCTCGGGGCCGTGCGTGAGCAGCTTCTCGCGCGGGCGCTCGTCCTCGGGCCGGTGCTTGATCGAGACGTAGCCGGTCTGCGGCGGCCGGCTGTCAGGCTCGTGGAGCGTGATGCCGGGCAGGTAGACGGGGCGGGCGGCGACGGCGGGCATAACGAGTGCGGCGGTGAGCCCGTCAAGACTCACCGCCGCCGCGGACGTAACCCTCAAGCAAAAACAAATGCGGTTTAAGGTTTAACGTTTACGGTTTGCCTGGCCCACCTTAAACGTTAAACTGCATTCTACTCCGGTACGAGCGCCTGGAGCAGCTCCTCGTTCGAGCCCGAGAGCTGGAGCTGCTTCGCGAGCGCCTGCATCGCCTCGACCGGGTGGCGGCTGTTGAGCGCCCGCAGCAGCATGTGCCGCTGCCGCAGCAGGTTCGGGTCCACAAGGCGGTCCTCGTTGCGCGTGCCGGACTTGCGGATGTTGATCGCGGGGTAGATGCGCTGCTCGGACATCTCGCGGTCCAGCACGATCTCCGAGTTGCCGGTCCCCTTGAACTCCTCGAAGATGACGTCGTCCATGCGCGAGCCCGTCTCGATGAGCGCCGTCGCGATGATCGTGAGCGAGCCGCCGTTCTCGATGTTGCGCGCGGCCCCGAAGATCTTGCGCGGCACGAGCAGCGCGCGCGCGTCGAGACCGCCGGACATCGTGCGGCCCGAGAGGTTCGAGCCGAACATGTTGAAGGTTCGTCCCAGTCGGGTGAGCGAGTCCAGCAGGATCACGACGTCGTGGCCCTGCTCGACCATGCGCCGGGCGTACTCGAACGCGATCGTCGCCACGCGGACGTGGTTGTCCTCGCCGTAGTCGTTGGACGACGCGAAGACGGTGGCGGCCGTGTTGCGGCGGAAGTCCGTGACCTCCTCGGGGCGCTCGTCGATGAGCAGCGCCACGAGCTTGACGTCGGGGTGGTTCTGCGAGAGGCCGGCGGCGATCTGCTTGATCAGGATCGTCTTGCCCGCGCGCGGCGGGGCGACGATGAGCCCGCGCTGGCCCTTGCCGATCGGGGCCACGAGGTCCACGACGCGCATCGCGATGTCGTCCTTGTCGACCACGAGGCGCAGCTTCTCGTCGGGGTAGACCACGAGGCCGTCGTCGAAGTCCGGCGTGTGCTCCCACGCGTCGGGCTCGCCGCCCATGACCTCGGTCAGCTCGACGACCTGCCACGCGCCCTTGCGGCCGGGCTTGACCATGCCCTTGACGGTGACGCCGTCGCGGAGGCCGTACTTCTGGATGAACGGCGGCGGCATGAACGGGTCGTTGTCGCCCTTGAGCAGCGACGGCGTGAACTGCCGGACGAAGCCGAACTTCTTGTCGCCGATAAGCTCGAGGATGCCCTCGAAGGGCTCGGCGGGGGCGTTGTTCTGGCCGCCGCCCTGCTGCTGGCCACCGCCCTGCTGGCCGCCGCCCTGCTGGCCGCCGCCCTGGTACTGTGGCCCACCGCCCTGCTGCTGGCCACCGCCCTGCTGCTGGCCGCCGTTCTGGTACTGCGGGCCTCCCCCGTTAGGCGCGCCGCCCGCGTTCTGGCCGCGGTTCTTGTTGCGCTTGCGCTTGCGGCGTCCGCCGCCCTCGAAGCCGTCGTCGTAGCGGTTGCCGCCGTTCTGCCCGCCCTGCTGGCCGCCGTAGGGCTGGTTACCGCCCTGGTTGGCGGTGCCCTGGTTCTGCTGGCCGCCCTGCTGCGGACCGCCGCTCTGACCGCGCGGACGGTCGTCGCGCGAGCGGTCGTCGCGGGGCTCGTCGCGGCGGACATCCTCGCGCGGAGTCTCTGCACGCGGAGCGTCCTCGCGCACGATTTCGTCCGGGAGGTTGTCGCTCGACGCGACGGGCTCGGCGCGGACGGTGCGCGTGCGGCGGCGCGGGGCCGGCGCAGCAT
>JAYWIE010000164.1:0-3958 GCA_043789155.1 Rubricoccaceae bacterium
GTCTCGTGCTCCGGCTTCGCCGACGCGCTCATCGGCAACCTAGCGGCATGATGCAGCCTGAGGTGTTCGTCGTCGCCGGGCCGAACGGTGCGGGCAAGACGACGCTCGCGCTCGAGATCGCGGCCGAGCTTGGCCTCCCGTATGTCGGCGCGGACGACATCGCAGCTCGGATGAACCCGGCCAACCCGGCCGCGGCGCGCGTCGCCGCCGGCCGGGCCTTCTTCGCCGACGTCGAGCGCCTCACCGCAGCCGGCACATCGCTCGTGTGCGAGAGCACGCTCTCGGGACGCGGCTTCTCCGCCACGATGCAGCGGTTCCGGTCAGCCGGCTACTCCGTTTCGGTCGAGTACGTCTTTCTCGACTCGGCCGACGTGTGTCTCGCGCGGGTGGCAGAGCGCGTCCGACGCGGCGGTCATGACGTCGCCGCAGAAGACGTTGTGCGCCGCTTCGGACGGAGCAAGCGGAACTTCTGGATCCTCTACCGCCCGCTGGCCGACGTGTGGGCGCTCGATTACAACGGAGCAGACGGGTTCCGGCGCGTCGCTGCGGGGACCCGGCTCGGCTTCGGCGTGTACGATGACACCCTGTTCGCCCTCTTTCGCGATGGCCTCGACGACTAGCCTGCCGCCCCCGGACGCCCACGCACTCTCGACCTGGACGACCCGACTCGGCACGCGAGCCGTGGGGCGCGTGCTTGAGGAGAACCGTCGCCTCGGCATCCCGAGTGCCCTCATGTTCCGCGGCCGGCTCGTGTTCGAGATGCCCGACGGGACGCTGACGACGGACAACCCGTTCTCGGACGTCCCGGCCGCCGGCCGCCCACCGTCGCCGTAGCTGGCTCAGGCGCGGAGGACCGTGTCCGACGCCTGTGCCGGGTCCGTTGCGGGGAAGTCCGTCATCGTGTGCAGGCCGCGGCTCTCGTGCCGCCGGCGCGCGCACGCGACGACGAGGTACGCGACCGAGGCGAGGTTGCGCAGTTCGCACAGCTCCGCCGAGAGCTTCGTGCGCTGGTAGAAGTCCTCGGTCTCGCGCGCGATGAGGTCGATGCGGCGCGCGGCGCGCTCGAGCCGCAGCTCGGACCTGACGATGCCGACGTAGGCCTGCATGAGCCGCCGCAGCTCGTCGCGGTTGGCCGAGACGAGCACCCACTCCTGCGGGTTCTCCGCGTTGGACTCGTCCCAGTCCGGTATGCCCTCCTCGAAGCCGGCCGCCTGCATGGCCTCGACGGCCGGGCCGACGGCGTTGTGGGCGTACACGAGCGCCTCCAGCAGCGAGTTCGACGCGAGCCGGTTGGCCCCGTGCAGGCCCGAGCACGTCACCTCGCCGCAGCCGAAGAGGCCCGCGATCGACGTCCGCGCCTGCCGGTCCACCACGACGCCGCCGCAGGTGTAGTGCGCCGCCGGCACCACCGGGATCCGGTCGCGCGTCATGTCGATGCCGTGGCCGAGCAGCGTCTCGTGGATGTTCGGGAAGTGCCGCAGGACGTCGGCGGCCGGCAGGTGCGAGATGTCCAGCCAGACGTGGTCCTCGCCGCGCTTCTTCATCTGGTCGTCGATGGCGCGCGCGACGACGTCGCGCGGGGCGAGCTCGAGGCGGTCGTCGTAGAGCGGCATGAAGCGCTCGCCGCCGAGGTTGGTCAGGATGCCGCCGTCGCCGCGGACCGCCTCGGTGATGAGGAACGAGCGGCCCTCGAAGTCCGCGCCGGGCAGGTAGAGGCTCGTTGGGTGGAACTGGATGAACTCCATGTTGGCAACCGCGGCCCCCGCCCGGTACGCCATCGCGATGCCGTCGCCGGTCGCGACGGGCGGGTTCGTCGTGTGCTGGTAGACCTGGCCCGCGCCGCCGGCCGCGAGCAGCGTCGCCTTGGCGAGCACGGTGTGGACCGCGCCCGTCTTCTCCTCGAGCACGTAGGCCCCGAAACACGTCGGGCCGTCCGGGCCGGGCGCGCGCCCGAGCTGGTGCTCGGTGAGCAGGTTGACGGCGTAGTGGTACTCGAGGATCGTGATGCGCGCGTGCCGGCGGACGGCCGTGAGCAGCGCCCGCTCGACCTCGCGGCCCGTCATGTCGGTCGCGTGGACGATGCGGTTGGCCGAGTGCCCGCCCTCGCGGCCGAGGTGCAGGTCGCCCGTGGGATCGCGGTCGAAGGCCGCCCCGAGCGCGATGAGGTCGCGGACGCGCTCGGGGCCCTCCTCGATCACCATCCGCACCGCGGCCTCGTCGCACAGGCCGGCTCCGGCGACGAGCGTGTCCCGGACGTGCGCCTCGGTGTCGTCGTCGGGGTCCATCACGGCCGCGATGCCGCCCTGCGCGTAGTTCGTGTTGGACTCGGCGGACTCCTTCTTGGTGACGACGCAGACGGTCCCGTGCTCGGCCGCGCGAAGGGCAAAGGACAGCCCGGCGACGCCGGAGCCGATGACGAGGAAGTCGAAGGAGAGGCGCATGAGGCCAGTGGGCAGTGGCCAGATGGCCAGTGGCAGAAAAGGCAGACAGATCGGGCTCTGCCACTGGCCACTGCCGCGTCGGCGTCAGCCGTCGCCACTGGCCACTGGCGCGGGGACGCTAGTCCTCGCCGCCCCGCCCCGTCTCCTGCAGGAGGTACGCCTTGATGAGCACGTCGAGGTCGCCGTCCATGACGCTCTGGACGTCCGTGATCTTGACCTCGGTGCGGTGGTCGTTGACGAGCGTGTACGGCTGGAAGACATAGGAGCGGATCTGCGAGCCCCACTCGATCTTCTTCTTGCCCGCCTCCTCGGCGTCCTTGAACGCCTCGCGGATGGCCTGCTCGAGCGCGTAGATGCGCGACTTGAGCATCTGCATCGAGCGCTCGCGGTTCTGGAGCTGGGAGCGCTGCTCCGTGCTCTCGGCCACGACGCGCGCGGGCTCGCCGTTCGAGAGCGTGCCGGTCCAGATGTAGCGCGCGCCGGTCTCGACCTTGTTCACGTTCTGGCCGCCCTTGCCGCCCGAGCGGAACGTCTGCAGCTCGAGGTCGGCCGGGTTGACCGCGACCTCGATCGTGTCGTCGATCTCGGGGTAGACGAACACGGACGCGAAGGACGTGTGCCGGCGGCCCGAGGCGTCGTACGGCGACATCCGGACGAGCCGGTGCACGCCGGACTCGGCGCGGAGGTAGCCGTACGCGAAGCGGCCGTCGACGCGCAGGGACGCGCTCTTGATGCCGGCCTGCTCGCCCTCCTGGTACTCGAGCAGCGTCGGGTCGTAGCCGTGCTGCTCGGCGTAGCGCGTGTACATGCGGAGCAGCATCTCGGCCCAGTCCTGGCTCTCGGTCCCGCCCGCGCCCGAGTTGACGGTGACGATGGCCGTGCGGAAGTCGTCCGGCCCGGCGAGCATGCCGCGCAGTTCGAGCGCGTCGAGCTCTTTCTCGAGCGCGGCCTCTTCCTGCGCGATCTCGGCCGAGAGGCTCTCGCCGGACTCGGCCTCCATCTCGCGGTACGTCTGGATGTCGTCGCGGCGCTGCGCGAGCGCGTCGAAGGCCTCGATCCACTCGGTCTCGGAGGCCACGGCCTGCTCGGTCGTGCGCGCGGCCGCGGGGTCGTCCCAGTAGCCGGGCGCGAGGCGCTGCGTCTCGAGCTCGGCGAGCGTGCGCCGGCGGGCGTCGAGGTCGAGGTAGCGGCCGAGCGTGTCGATGCGGTCCGAGAGGGAGTCCATGCGATCGGTCTGTGTTTGCCGGCAATCTACCGACGGCGGCTCACGGGCTGACCGCGGCCTGCGCGGCGCGCTGGAGCGCGACGAGGCGCGCGAGCGCGCGGTCCGCGTCCTCAACGGGCACGAACAGGTGGTCGTGGTGGACGGCGGAGACGACGTCGCAGCTCACCCCGATCTCGGCGAGCGCTCGGGCGACCGCGGCCGTCAGCCCGACCGCCGCGAGATCCGAGTGGACCGCGAGCGTGATCCACGCCGCGCGGTAGGCGACGTCGAGCCCGGCCCGCTCGGCGACGTG
>JAYWIE010000165.1:0-3954 GCA_043789155.1 Rubricoccaceae bacterium
TCGTCATGGATGCGGTCGCGCTCGAGCTGGTAGAGGCGGCTGCGGAGCACCCGGAAGGCCTTGTCCTTGTTCTTGAGCTGGGACTTCTCGTCCTGGATCGAGACCACGAGGCCCGTCGGGACGTGCGTGAGGCGCACGGCCGAGTCGGTCGTGTTGACGGACTGGCCGCCGGGGCCGGAGGCGCGGTAGACGTCCACGCGGACGTCCTGCATGCGCAGCTCGACGTCGACCTCCTCGGCCTCGGGCAGCACGGCGACGGTCGCGGCCGACGTGTGGATGCGGCCCTGGCTCTCGGTCGCCGGCACGCGCTGGACGCGGTGCACGCCGGACTCGAACTTCATCGTCCCGAAGACGCCGTCGCCGCTGCCGGCCGCGCCGCTGCCGGCCGCGCCGTTGCCGGCGCTCTTGAGGCCGAACGTGATCTCGCGGAAGCCGCCCATGCCGCCGGCGCTGGCGTCCATCGGCTCGAGCCGCCAGCCGTGCGCCGAGGCCCACTTCTGGTACATGTCGAAGAGGTCGCCGGCGAAGAGCGCGGCCTCGTCGCCGCCGGTCCCGGCGCGGATCTCGACGATGACGTCGCGGGCGTCCTCGGGGTCGCGCGGGACGAGCGCCTCCTCGAGCGCCTCGGCAGCGCGCGCGAGGTCGGCCTCGCGGTCGTCGACCTCCATCGCGGCGAGCTCGGCCATCTCGGCGTCGTCGCCCTGCGCCATCTCGCGCAGGTCGGCGACCTCCGCCCGGAGCGCGCGCCAGCGGGCTGCGGCCTGCACGGCCGGCTCGAGGCCCGAGAGCTCGCGGCTGAGGCGCGTCATCTCAGCGACGTCCGCCGCGACGTCGGGCGCGGCGAGGGCGGCCGTGAGTGCGCCGTAGCGGGCGTCGAGGGCGGCGAGGGCGTCCGGGCGAATCATAGGGGAGGGGTCACCCGGCGAGGGCGGGCAGGCGGGGCGGCCAAGCTACCGCCGGCTCTGCGTGCCGCTCGGCGCAGGCCGTGCCTCAGCGCGCCGTGCCTCAGCGCGCCGTGCCTCAGCGCGGGCGTCGGCCGGGCCGCGTGACGTCCGTGCGCACCGAGTCCAGCCGGGCCGCCGCCGCGCCGGGCCGGGCCGCCGTGTAGCGGTACTCGTCCACGACGCCGCCGTAGACGACGTCGACGGGCAGCGTCGTCGCGCCGCCGCTCTGGAGCGTGACCGACCGCGTGACCGGCGCGGTAGCGGTGCAGCCACCCGCCGTCGGCTCGACACCGAGGACCGTGATCTCGAAGCGCCCGCCGCGGAGCTCCTGCTCGGTGACGATGCGCGGCCCGCAGGGCAGGTCGAGGGCAGACTCGAGCCGGATCACGGTCGCGCTCTCGAGCGAGACGTAGAGGATGCCGCCGAGCGGGTCGTTGCCGCTCGTCGTGTCGCAGGCGGCGGTGGCGAGGACGAGGCCGGCGAGGGCGGCCGTGCGGAAGGCGAAGCGTCGCATCGGGGGGTGGTAGCGGGGCGGGGAAGACTACGGCGTCGCGAGACGCGTCGTGCTCGTGCGGACGGCGTCGAGGCGCTCGCCGGCGAAGCCGATCGAGTAGGCGTAGGCGTCCGTCGCGCCGCGGTGCGCGACGGTGACCGGGAAGTCGCCCTGCTCCACGAACGGCAGCGGGACGAGGACGGACGCCGGGATGATGGCGAGGCACACCGGGCCGTCCGGGACGGCGATGCCGACGACGCGGACGTCGAGTCGGGCCGTGGTCGCGTCGGTCTCGACGACGAGCGGGAAGGCGCAGCCCGTGTCGTCCACGGCGACGAGGCGGAGCGCGGTCCCGTCGGGCCTGGGCGCGAGCGACACCTCGACGATGCCGGCGTAGGGCGCGGGGTCTGTGCCGCCCGAGTCGCAGCCGGCGAGCGCGACGATGGCCGCGAGCGCGAGCAGGCCGGCGACGGCGAGCAGGGCGAGGAGCGCGGGGAGCGCGAGGCGTTGCATAGCGGGGCGGGGACGGTGCGCGGCCAACGTCGGGCGGCGCGGGCGGCGTGTCAAGGCACATCGGCGGCGTCGCACGACGTCGCCGCGCCCGGTGTCGCCGTACCGTGGACGTCGCGGACCGGCGGGGCCGGACGCGCCCCGGTCAGGGGTGTCCGGCGGCCCGGTGCCGTGTGTCCCGGCACGGGTCGCCGCGAGGCGTGTGCGCGCAGCCGGCAAGGACGATCAGGGCGGCGAGCGGACGTCGCGTCGGACCCGAGCGGGACGTGCGAGGCGCAGAACGCGCCCGGTGGAGTACGGAACGTACCGGGCACCGCCCGGACACGCCCGGACCGGCAGAGCGGGCCGGCAGAGCGGGCCGGCGGGGCGGGGACGTTTGCGTGCCAATCCGCGCGAGTACTCACGTAGACACAGGTCAGACACAGGTTTCTATTTCGCACTGGCTCGCCGTTTGTGCGCCCCGCGCTCTCCTCGCCACTCCGATCGTGGGACAGCAGCAGCTCATCCTCCTCGTCATCGGGATCGTCCTCGTCGGCCTCGCCGTCCTCGTCGGGCTGGAGGCATACGGCCGCGCGCGCCGCGAGGCCGAGTTCGACGCGATGACCCAGGTCGCCCTCCGCCTCGTGGACGACCTCAACGAGTGGTACGCCACCCCGGCGGTGTTTGGCGGCGGCGGCTCCGCGGTGTGCCCGTTCACGCCGCCGGCCGAGACGCACGGGCGGCAGACGGTAAGCGGAATCCCGTTCGCCGGTGCTCCGCCGCAGTACCCGGCCCCTGCCAGCGGCACGTGGATCGTCGCCGGAAACGGCCTCTTCGCCCAGCTCGACGAGCCGAACGACATCGTCCGCGTCGTGTCGAGCACCTACGGCGATCTCTCGCTCGAGGTCCAGGTCCACGGCCCGGGCCCGGCGTGCCTCTCGACCCGCCGGCGGACGTACCGGTCGAGCGCGTGGGCTCTCGACTCCCCGCACACGCCCGCGTCGGCGTGCCCGCGCGTGTGGTGACGCGCCGGGGCTCCGCCTACTCCACCGTGACGGACTTGGCGAGGTTGCGCGGCATGTCCACGTCGCAGCCGCGCAGCACGGCGATGTGGTACGAGAGCAGCTGGAGCGGGACGACCGTCAGGAGGGGCTCGAAGGCGTCGACCGTCTTCGGGACCTCGATCACGACCTCGGCGAGGCGGTCGAGGTCGCGGTTGCCCTCGTCCGTGATCGCGAGGATCGAGCCGCCGCGCGCCGCGACCTCCTCGATGTTCGAGACGACCTTCTCGTACGTCGCCTCGCGCGTGGCGATGAACACGACCGGCATGAAGCGGTCGATGAGCGCGATCGGGCCGTGCTTCATCTCGGCCGCGGGGTAGCCCTCGGCGTGGATGTAGCTGATCTCCTTGAGCTTCAGCGCGCCCTCCAGCGCGACCGGGAAGTTGACGCCGCGGCCGAGGTAGAGGAAGTTGGACGCCAGGCGGTAGTCGCGCGCGATCTGCTGGATGCGGTCGTCCTGCGCGAGGACGGTCTGGAGCTGCGCCGGGATGGCCGCGAGCGCGTCGAGGTTCGTCCGGAGGTCCTCCTCGGACAGGACGCCGCGCTCGGTCCCGAGCAGCAGCGCGATCTGCGCGAGGACGGTCACCTGCGCCGTGAAGGCCTTGGTGCTCGCGACGCCGATCTCGGGCCCGGCGTGGAGGTAGACGCCGGCGTCGGTCTCGCGGGCGATGGTGCTCCCGACGGCGTTGCACAGGCCGAGCGTGAGCACGCCCGCCGCGCGCGCCTGCCGGACGGCCGCGAGCGTGTCGGCCGTCTCGCCGGACTGCGAGATCACGAGCACGACGTCCTTGCCGGGCGTCAGGACGGGGTTGCGGTAGCGGAACTCGGACGCGTACTCCACCTCGACGTTGAGCCGCGCGAAGCGCTCGATGAGGTACTCCCCGACGAGGCCCGCGTGCCACGACGTCCCGCAGGCGCAGATCACGACGCGCTCGCACTCGCGCAGCTGCGGCAGCACGCCCTCGAG
>JAYWIE010000166.1:0-3952 GCA_043789155.1 Rubricoccaceae bacterium
GTACGCCTCGCGCTGCACGGCCACGCGCGCGGTGACGGTGCGGCCGTCGGGCCGGCCGAGCGTGACGGCCCCGAAGACGCCCATGCCGGTTGCGTCGCCGGGCTGGCTGCGCGTGGCGCGGACGCCGGCCTGGAGGACCGAGCGCGCGCCGTAGAGGGCGACCTCGGCCGTGAGGTCCGTGTCGCGGTGGACGTCGCGGGCCTGGCGGTGCGCCACGCCGAGCGTCGTGAGGACGCTGCGCCGCGCGCCCCACTTGACCCCGGCCGAGGCGGCGGCCTGCACGCGCGGCAGGGCGTAGCCGGCCGTGCTGCCGGCGGCCGAGCCCGACACGACGACGCGCGAGCCGACGTCGTGGGCCGCGGCGACGGCCCCGAGCACGCCGCGCTCGCCGAGGCGGCTCACGGCCCCGGCGTCCAGCCGCACCCAGCCGCGGCCGAGCGGCGACACGGCCGTCGCGACGACCGACCGGCCGTCGGCGTAGGCCCCGGAGAGGGCCTCGGCCCCGGCGGCGACGGAGACCTGGCGCGCCTGAGCCGCCGCAGGCGCAGCTGCGAGGGACGTGGCGGCGGCCAGAGCGTAGAGCAGGACGGGCAGGCGGGGCATCGGGGCGGGGGGCGTGCCGGAGACGGTCCGGCGGCAGTCAGAGGGCGGCGTGCCGGGCGGGCGGGCCGAAGACCACCTCGGAGGGGTCGGACACGGTGAGGACGTGCCGGTCGCTGGAGTGGCCGTCGCCGGAGTGGCCGTCGCCGGAGCCGTCGCCGGAATGGCCGTCGCCGGAGGCGGCCGTGCGGGCGAGGTCGTCGAGCATCCGCATCGTGCGGCGGTCGATGACCGGCCGGCCGGCGGCCGAGGCGGCGTCGCCGGGCCCGGCGTCGGCGCGGGGGCGGCGGCGGTCGGCGAGCGCGGCCGTGAGCAGGCCCGCGATGCGGCGGCCGGCCTCGCCGTCGCCGAAGGGGTTCTCGGCGCAGCGCATCGCGCCGTAGGCCGCGGCGTCGGTCATGAGGCGGTCGATCCAGCCCGCGACGGCCGCGGGGTCCGTCCCGACGAGCGCGCCGCCGCCGCCGTCGATGACCTCGGGGCGCTCGGTCGTGCGGCGCAGCACGAGCACGGGCCGGTCCAGGGCCGCGGCCTCCTCCTGGATGCCGCCTGAGTCGGTCAGCACGAGCCACGCCGCGCGCAGCAGCCACAGCATGGGCGCGTAGTCCAGGGGCGCGATGAGGCGCAGGCGCGCGGCGTCGCCGGGGGCGAGGCCGGCGACGCCGGCCGCGACGGCCGCCTGCACGTCGGGGTTGGGGTGGACCGGCCAGACGACGCGCAGCTCAGGGTGGCGCTCCAGCGCGCGGCCGACCTCGCGGGCGACGCCCTCGATCGCCGCGCCCCAGTTTTCGCGGCGGTGCATCGTGACCACGGCGAGGCGGCCGCCGAGCGCCCACGTCGCGAGGTCCTCGGGGAGGCCGTCCGGGACGGCCGCGGCCGTCGCGAGCGTGTAGCGGACCGCGTCCACGACGGTGTTGCCGACGACCGAGACCGCGGCCGGCGCGCAGCCCTCGCGGGTGAGGTTGGCCGCGGCCGTCGCCGTCGGGGCGAAGTGCCACCGCGCCAGGCGCGCGATGATGGTCCGGTTCATCTCCTCCGGAAACGGGTCGAGGGGGTTGCCCGAGCGCAGCCCGGCCTCGACGTGCCCCACGGGGATGCCGGCGTAGAAGGCCGCCATCGCCGCGGCGAGCGCCGACGACGTGTCGCCGTGGACGAGCACGGCCGACGCGCCCTCGGCCGACACGACGGCGTCGAGCGCGTCGAGCAGGCGGGCCGAGAGGTGGCCGAGGCTCGGCCGCTCGCGCGGCATCTCGAGCACGTGGTGCGGCTCCATCCCGAAAAAGCGGTACAGCGGCCACGCGATGTCGGCGTGCTGGCCGGTGTGCACGACGCGCGCGCGCAGCGGCGTCGCGGCGAGGGCGTGGTACACCGGGGCCATCTTGATGATCTCCGGGCGTGTACCCATGCAGAGCAGAACAGTCGGAGCAGTCATTCGGGTGGGGCGGGGGGGCGGTGAGCGCGGCTCTGTTCTGCACGGACATCCCCAAAGGATGTGCCAACAAGTGTTCGGCGCGTGAAAGCGCTTTACCGGGCCCTTCCGGGCCCGCGCGGGCCGCCGGACGGGAGTTCGGGATTTCCCCGGCCGGGTTCGTTTCGACCCGCCACCCGGGCGGCGACTCGTCCCGTCTCCGGCGGCACCCCGGACCGTTACCCAGAACGGCGGACGGCTCGGCGAGCCGTCCCTACCTGCGCCGACCATGCCGTCAAGCGCAAACCAGGTGGGGCGCGCTCGCCGAGCGCGCCGCCGCCGAGCGTCGCCGTCCGAACCGCGGTGTGCGTCGGACCCGGCACCGGCAGACGTCACAGTCAGCCGGCGACGACGCCGTGCTCGGCCGCCCAGACCGTCCCGTAGACGCGCGCGCCGGCCGCCAGCACGACCGTCCGGCCCGAGGCCGTCGCCATGACGTCCGCCGTGCCGACGGTCGCGCCGCGGCCGACGACGAGCGCGCCCTCGGCGCACGCGACCCCGCCGACGGCGGCGTGGTCGCCGAGCGTCAGGCCGCGGTCCGAGAAGGCGTGCCCGCCGACGCTCGCCCCGGCCCCGAGCACGAGCCCGCGCTGCGCCTTGACGCTGCCCGCAACGCGCGCGCCGGCCCCGAGCGTGAGCACGCCCCGGACGACGAGGCTGCCCTCGACGAGGCCGTCCGGCAGGACGTCGAGATCGCCGTGGACGAGCGTGCGCCCGCCGGCGGTCGTGCCCGCGGGCGCGACGGCGACGTGGGCGCGCCACGGCGCAGGCGGCGGTGCCTCTCCAGCCGCCTGCACGACGGGCGCGTGGACGCGCTCGAAGCGGGTCCCGGCCCCGAGGTCGGCCCGCACGCCGGCGTCGGCCGTGCCGAGGAGCTCGCTGCCGGCTCCGGCCGTGAGCGCCCCGCCGACCGAGAGCACCTCGGCCACGCAGACGCCCGCGCCGAGGCGGGCGTCGCCGCGGACGCGCACGATGCCGTACGCGGAGCCGTCGGGCGCGTCGAGGCTGCCCGCGACGTCGAGGCAGCTGGCGGGGTGGGCGGGTGCGCCGTGCGGGCCGAGCCGCTCGCGGAGGTCCTCGGCGTAGCGGTCCGAGAGCGGCAGCGCGGCCGTGTCGCGCCGGCTCAGGGCCTCGTGGAGCGCCGGCAGCAGCGGCAGGAGCACGAGCGCGGCGAGCGCGGCAGAGAGGGCGACGAGCATCAGGGCGCGGGGGCGGTGGGGGCGTTCTGGCGGTAGCGCTCGGTCTTATGCCACACGAAGCCGCCGCCGGGCATCAGCAGCTGCGTCATCACGGCGCGCGTCGTCGCGACGAGGCTCACGATGAAGCCGAGCAGGTTCAGCGGCAGCAGCCGCACGCGCCGCGGCGTGCCGTCGAGGCGCGCGCCGGTCGCGATCTCGAAGAAGGCCGCGAAGTTGCCGACGGTGTTGTAGGACGCGACCGCGAGCACGGCCACGAGCCCGTTGAGCGGGTGCAGGCCGAGGTAGAACAGCGCGACGGCGAGGATCCAGCCCGCGAGCAGGACGGGGCTCATCGCGTAGACGCCCATCAGCAGGGCCGCGTCGAGGCGCTCGCGCGGGCGCAGCACGCGGCTGCCGGCGAGCCGGAGCGTGAACGACAGCGCGACGTCGGTGTGGCCGCGCGCCCACCGCCGGATCTGCCGGATGCGGACGGCCCACGTCTCCGGCGACTCCTCGTAGCACTCGGCCCGGTTGACGTAGGCCACCTTCCACCCGCCGTCGAAGAGGCGCACGGTCGCGTCGGTGTCCTCGGTCAGGGCCGTCTCGGACCACCCGCCGATGGCCGCGAGCGCCGCCGGCCGGATGCCGCCGACGGTGCCGCCGTACTGCGGCACGAGCCGCAGGTTCATGCGCGCCTGCTGGTCCACCT
>JAYWIE010000167.1:0-3930 GCA_043789155.1 Rubricoccaceae bacterium
GGTGTCGTCGCAGCGGTACATGCCTCAGCGCGTCGTCCAGCAACGGCCAGGTCACTTTGACGTACGGCTATCCGGGGACGAGCGAGAACTTCCTCGGCCGGTATGAGGTCGTGAACGGCTTCATCGTCGGCACGCCGGGAGTCACGGACGTGACGTATAACTTCGAGGGTTTCAACATCTACCGCTACCCGACCGCGGCCTTCGCGACCGAGGACCGGCAGCTTGTTGCCACGTACGATATCATCAACGGAGTGCAGGAGGTTCGCGACTTTGTATTCGACCCGACCATCGGCGACAACAACATTGCGATCCTCGCGCGTGGCACAGACTCGGGTATCCAGTACTCGTACACGATCAACGGTCTGACGAACTTCACGGACTACTACTACGGCATCACGGCGTACGCGTACAACGAAGCATCGTCGCCAAAGATCATCGAGAGTCAGCCGACGAACAT
The DNA here is from genome assembly GCA_043789155.1 of Rubricoccaceae bacterium. Lineage (GTDB taxonomy): Bacteria > Bacteroidota > Rhodothermia > Rhodothermales > Rubricoccaceae > DASVSE01. The sequence goes on from JAYWIE010000167.1 coordinate 458, forward strand.
CACAGTTCGCCCGTCCGGCCTCACAAGTGGGCAGCAGACGACAGGTGTCATCGATAGCCTGGTCACAACGACCGTCGTTCGCCAGGGCGGGGAGGGCGTTATAACGGCCCGAGTCGTAGATCCGGTGCTCCTGACGGGTGCAACCTATGACGTGACATTCTTCTCGAACGCAGACGGAACGACGAACTACAACATCACCAACACGACGACAGGCCAGATCGTCCTCAACGGAGCTGAGTACTTCACGCGGACAGGCACGTCGCTCCCGCAGCAGGAAGACGTCGTCGTCATCGATGGTCTTTCGTTCTCTATCACCGGGCCCGAGCCGGGATTCCTCGACTTCCAGACAACGTCGAACGCGGCAGGCCCTATCTCGCCGCCGGTCGATGGTGCAGCAGACCCGAACGGCTTCGGCTTCCCGGACAAGGCGCGCGTGGATGCCACCCCGGGTGTCAACGTATCGCCGCCCGGCTCTCAGTCGACCAGCGCAGCTCGGTGGGGCATTCATACGGCGTGTAACTCGACGGTCGCTACCCAGACGCAGCTGCTGTGCGAGTACTTCGGCGAGGGATTCAACTTCCTCGGGCGAACGCTTCGTAACGGTGCCAATCTTCGGGCACTGGGTGTGAGCGACTACGAGATTCGGTTCCGGTCTGGCGTCAACTACGCCTACGTCCAGTTCTCGACGCCGAACCAGCTCATCCAGGTGCCTTTCCAGCTCTGGGACACCGGCACCGACCGTACGAGTGCGGCCGATGACGTCCGTCTGGTTCCGCTCCTGAACGAGTGGCCCGCAAACGGCCTGTCCCTCACTGGCGTGTTCGACCTCGGTGCAGACCACCCGACATCGGGTGCTCTGAATGACCCGCAGACGGACTGGATCTACTGGTACCGCCCGGAGAACGTGACACCGGGCGAGGCGGGATACAACACCTTCGTGACCAACGCCCAGGCTCAGGGTCCCGGCTACGCAACCACGCTGGACGGGATCGAGGAGGAGGTCATGGCACGGATGACGCTGGTCAACTTCAACGGTGGGGTAGCCTTCACAGGCCCCTTCAATGCGACGATGCCGGAGCCCGGCACGACGTTCCGGCTCGTCACGGCGAAGCCGAACCTCGTAGGGGATTCGTTCCGCATCTCGACGACGGCGGAAGCGGTGACGGCCATCACGCCAGAGGGCCAGCAGGCTGCTCTGGACCGTATCGCGGCTGTGCCGAACCCGTATTACGGGCAGTCGGCTTATGAGACGGGCAACCTCAGCCGTGTCGTTCGCTTCACGAACCTTCCGCCAGAGACGACGACGATCCGGATCTACACGGTCTCGGGCTCGCTCGTCCAGACGCTCCGCAAGGACGGTGGGAGCCGGTCGCTGGATTGGGACCTCACGACGGTGAACAACCTGCCGGTCGCGTCGGGCATGTACCTCGTCCACGTCGACGTGGAAGGGGTGGGTGAGCGCACGCTCAAGCTCGGCATCGTCAACCGTCGTCCCCAGGTCAACGTTTTCTAAACGCCGGTCCTCTAACGACCCCACACCACTCTCAGACAATGAAGACCAAATTCCTCGCACTCTGCGCGTCCGCCGTGGCCCTTTTGGGGCCCGGCGCGACGAGCGCCGCGGCGCAGGACGACCGCGTCGGGACGGCGGCTATGGAAGAGCTGCTCGTTCCCGTCACGCCTCGCACTGTCGCCCTCGGCTCCGCCCTCACGGCAGGCCTCGCCAACATCAGCGGCGTCGAAGCCGTGGCGAGTAACCCGGCCGCGCTGCTCTCCAGCACCGGCACGAACGCCCTGTTCAGCCGCAGTGAGTACCTCGACGACATCGGCATCAACTACCTCGGGATCTCCCAGAGCTTTGGTGCCAACAGCGTCGCCCTCACCGTGACGAACTGGGACTACGGCACGCTCAACCGCACGACGGTCGAGAACCCGGACGTCAACCTCGACGACCCGCTCACGTTCGAGGCCTCGACGTTCGTCGTCGGCGGCACGTTCAGCCGCCGCTTCACGGACCGGATCGGTGCGGGCTTTACGCTCAAGGCGCTCGGCCGGACCATCGACGCTGCCACGTCGGGCAGCCTTGCCTTCGACGCCGGCATCACGTATGTCGTCGCCGAGTCGGGCCTGCGCTTCGGCGTCGCGCTGCAGAACCTCGGCGGCGAGCAGACCTTCTCGGGCGGCGGCCTCCAGCAGTCGATCGGTCAGAACGGCCCCAACGGCCCGGCGACCATCGGCGGTGAGGTCGACGACCTGCCGGGTCAGCTCCCGTCGGTCCTGAACTTCGGCGCGGCCTACACGCGCCAGTTCGCCGGCGACCTCTCGGTGACGGGCCTGGCCAACTTCCGGTCCGTCTCGTACGACCTGGAGCGCTACTCGGGCGGCCTCGAGCTCGGCTACGCCAACCTCGCCTACCTCCGCGGCGGCATCGACCTGACGTCGGACACGGCGCAGGACGTGTGGCAGGGCTGGAACGTCGGTGCGGGCCTCAACCTCGACTTCCAGAGCACCAACCTGAAAGTCGATTATGCCTACCGGCCGACCCAGTTCTTCGGTGGCGTCAACGTGTTCTCTGTCGGCATCGGCCTCTAAGCCGCGCTGACCTGGAATGGGGGGCGGCTCTGAGCAATCGGAGCCGCCCCCGCTGTGTTTAGACTACCCGATCCCGACCGTGCCGCTTCCCGTGCCTGCCCGCCTCTCTTCGCCTGCTGCGCGCTGGTCTGCGGCTATGCTCGTGGTCGTCGCCTCGTTCGGCGTCGCGGCCTGCTTCACGCCGCGCGCGGCCGAGAGCGACGACCGGTTCCTCAACACGGCACCCGACGTCGCCTACGTCGGCGACGCGTCGTGCGCGAGCTGCCACGCCGAGATCGCGGCGACGTACGCCTCGCACAGCATGGCGCGGTCGTTCTACCGGCTGACGGACTCGACGGCCGTCGAGGACTGGTCGGGCGTGGCCGTGCGCCACGAGGCGTCCGGCTTCACGTACGTCGCCCGGCGGGACGGCGACGGCTTCGTGCAGGAGGAGACCCGGACAGAGCCGGACGGGACGGTCTCGCACCGCCTCGTGCGCGCGATGGACTACGTCGTCGGCAGCGGCACGGCGGCGCGGACGTACCTCTCCGAGGAGAACGGCCGCCTGTACGAGCTTCCGCTGACGTGGTACACCGAGGCGGCAGGCCCAGAACGCGACTCGACGGACGGGCCCGCGGGGCGGGCGGCGTCGGGCCGCGGCGGCCACTGGGCGCTCAGCCCGGGCTACGAGCAGTACAACCAGCGCTTCAGCCGGACGGTCCCCGAGCGCTGCATGGCGTGCCACAACGGCACGTCCGAGGCCGTCCCGTTCACGGACGGCAAGTTCGCCAGCCTCGCGTCCGGCATCGGGTGCGAGCAGTGCCACGGGCCGGGCGCGCTCCACGCCGAGGCGCGCCTCGAGACCCCCGAGGCCCCGGACTCGGTCGACGTCACGATCGTCA
>JAYWIE010000168.1:0-3928 GCA_043789155.1 Rubricoccaceae bacterium
GAGTCCCGCCTCCGCGGGAATGACGGTGATCGGGAGTCGGGGGGCCTCACCTCCCGTTGCCAGCGCAGAACCGGGCCGGGCACCGGCCGGGCGGGCGACGAGCACGAACGCGACCCCGGCGAGGGCGAGCCCCGCGCCCTGCGTCGCCGTCGGGGCCTCGCCCCACACGGCCCACGCCGCCACGACGGGCACGACGACCGAGAGGCGCATCGCGCTCGCGGCCAGCCCGACGCCGGCCTCGCGGATCGCGCGCGCGAACAGCCAGAAGCCGCCGATGAAGAGCACGCCCTCGACCGCGCCGAGCAAGCCCGCGCCGGCCGGCATCGCGGCCGCCGCCGCCCCGTCCAGGCCGACCGCGAGCGCGGCCGCGGCGGCGTAGTTGGCCGCGAGCAGGGCCGTCCGGTCGAGGTCGCGGCGCTCGGCGAGCTTGAACAGCGTCGCGATGCCGAGGCTGCACGCGACGGCGAGGCAGAGAAAGCCCATCCGTCAGGGCGTCGGCGGGCGGACGATGAAGTACTCGACGCGCGACGGCTGCAGCGTCACGTCGCGGACGTCGAGGCCCGCCGGCACGCGCGGCGCGACCGAGACCGTGCCCGACGTCGTGTCGCGCGCGATGTCGCGGTAGTCGACCACGGCCTCGAAGCCGGCCGCGTCGCGGGCGCGGCCGAACAGGTCGTTCTCGGTGAGCGGGACGCGGTAGCGCGCGCGCAGCGTGGCCGGCTCGGTCCGCACGGCCGCGATGCCGCGCGGCACGTTGACCACGCGGACCGTGACGAGGCGCTCGCCGCCCGTGAACTCGGCGACGGGCACCTGCACGGTCGTCGTGCGGACGGACGGCGTGAGCAGGCCGCCGCCGGCGTCGGCGAGGCCGAGCATGATCGTCGCCGAGGCCTGGACGCCGACGAGCCGGAGCGGGTCGGTCGGCCACGACGTGAGCGCGGCCACGAGCGAGGCCGCGCCGACGACCTCGACCGAGTCCGGCAAGAGGCGCGGCGGGCGCAGCAGGCCGTACTGGTCCGCCGTGCGGATGTCGCTCACGAGGCGGATCGCGACGCGGCGGCGCGCCTCGGGCTCGAGCGCGAGCCGCACGACCTTGGGCCGCACGCTCTGCAGCACGACGTCGGTCGCGAGGCCGGACGCGAGCACGGCGCGCTCGAGGTCCACGGAGGCCGCGTCGGCGTCGAGCGGCACGACGGGCGTCGAGCGGTCGAGCAGCATCAGCCGCCAGCCCTCGCCGCTGAACGTCGCCCGGGCGACGGTGGGCGGGGCCTCGCGGAGCGCCTGCCCCGCCGGCACCCCGACGACGCTCAGCGCGACCGGGATCGTGACGACGTAGGACTCGCGCAGGCCGAACGTGAACCACATGCCGACCGCGAGCACGAGCGAGACGGCCATCATGCGGACGTTCGGGCCGCCGTCGGCGTCGCCCGGCCGGCCGAGGCGGAAGCGGCCGGCCGCCTCAGCTCCCGGGCCGCCAGGCGGCGGGACCGTCACCGCGCGTCGGCCGCGCGGAGGTCCGCGACGAGCTCGTCCTTGGACGCCGCGGCGACGGCGCGGCCGTGCAGCGCCACGTCGCCGCGCTCGCGCGCGACCGCGCGCAGGGCGCGGACCGACATCGCGTCGTAGTCGCGGTCCGGCGGTGCCGTCGCCGGGACGGGCCCGGTCGGCGGGCCGGCCGCGGCACCGTCGGCCGTGTCCGCGTCGCTAGACGCCGGGGCGTCCGTCGGGGCGTCCGTCGGGGCGTCTGACGGAGGGGTGCCGACGCGGAGGCCGAGCATGGCCGTCCAGACGTCGTCGGACGGCCGCGGGATGACGAGCGAGCCGTAGACGCGCCCGACGCGCAGCGCGGCCGCGACGCCGGCGTCGACGGCGGCCTGCACGGCCGACGTCTCGCCGACGACGACGTGCGAGATCATGCCCGCGTCGACCTTGTGCTTGCGCACGAGGCGGACGTCGGCCGCCTTGAGCATGGCGTCGGCGGCCTCGATGGACGCGACGAGGCCGAGCGTCTCGACGAGGCCGAGCGCCGAGCCCGGCGGGATCGTGGAGGGGAGTGCCACGGGTCAGCCCGGCAGGATCGCCTCGACCTCCGCGTGCGGCCGCGGGATGACGTGGACCGAGACGAGCTCGCCGACGCGCTCGGCGGCCGCCGCGCCCGCGTCCGTGGCCGCCTTGACCGCGCCGACGTCGCCGCGGACCATGACGGTCACGAAGCCGCCGCCGATCTGCTCCTTGCCGATCAGCGTCACGCGGGCCGCCTTGACCATCGCGTCCGCCGCCTCGATCGCGCCGACGAGGCCCTTCGTCTCGACCATGCCGAGTGCGCTGCCGGAATCTCCTGTTGCCATGGGATTTGCTCTAGAGAGTGAGGGCCGCGCCGCGGGTCCGGGGGCCGAGCGGCCAATCTAGCACAGCCCGCAAGCGCGTCAACGCGCGCCGCGGCGGGGACGGACCTTCGCCGCACCCGGCCCGAACCGTCAGGCTCGGACCGCGGACGGCTCGCCGAGCCGTCCCTACCTGGCGTGACGTCCGACGGCCGCGCGCGACGTCCGACGGCCGCGCAGATCCGCTGGACGTGAGGGATGTAGGGCGTGCTCGCCGAGCGCGCCGCCGTCCTGCGCGGCCGTCCGGCCCACCGCCGCGCGCCGCGCCGCGTTCAGCGCGCCGTTTCATCCGGCCCCGCCACGGGCCGCCAGGCGGCGCACGGCAGCGACGCCGGCGTCCCAGTCGGCGCGGCCGTAGACGCCGAGCAGCGCCAGCGCGGGCACGTACAGCGCGAGCAGGCCGGCGCGCGCGAGCACGCGCGAGCCGAGCGCCCAGGCGTCGGTCGGCTGCGCGACGAGCCACAGCGCGGCCACGAGCAGCGTCAGCCGCACCGGCACGCGCCACGGGTAGTGCGCCCGCGCGACGCGCTCGGCCTGCGCGCCGGTCCAGCCCGCGAGCACGACGTACGCGACGAGCGTGGCGAATGCCGAGCCGGCGATGCCGACGCGCGGCACGAGCGCGAGGTTGAGCGCGAGGTTGAGCGCTGCCGCGGCAAGGGCGACGCCCGCGACGGCGCGCGTCCGCCCGGCCGCGAACAGGACCGTCACGGTGACGACGTAGAGGCCGTACCACGCGAAGCCGCCGGCGATGAGCGCGACGAGGCCCGAGACGGCGGCGTAGCTCGGGTCCGGCGTGACGGCGCGGCTGAGGTCGTCCACGGCGAGCGCGAGGCCGAGCGTGGCGAAGCCGGCGACGACCGAGAAGTGGCGGAACGCGCGGCGGTGCAGCGCGGGCGCGCCGCCGCCCGGCGCGCCGTCCAGCGCCTTCAGCCCGAGCACGGTGAAGGCGGACTGGAAGCCCTGCACCAGGAACGCGCTCACGAGGCCGCCGAAGCGCGCCGCCCACGCGTAGACGGCGTTGGCGTCCGGCGAGAGCACGTGCAGGATGACGAGGCGGTCGCCGGCGTAGAGGAAGCGCGCGGCCAGGCCGGACACCACGAGCGGCAGCCCGAACGCGACCATCGGCCGCACGAGCGCGAGCGACACGCGCCGCTCGACGCGCGCGACGAGCACGGCCGTCGAGGCCGTCGCCAGCACGGCTGCCGCGGCGAGGTAGCCCGTCAGGATGCCCGCGAGGCCCTCCCGACGGACGACGAGAAACCACACCACGAAGGCCGTCTGCAGGATCATCTCGGCCGCCGTCATCGCGACGTACAGCGCGGGCCGCTCGCGCCGGCGCAGCTCCTGGTACGCGACGTCGGCGACGGTCTTGCAGGCGACGTAGAGCGCGAGCGTGCGGACGAGCCCGGCCCGGCCCGCGTCGCCGAGCAGCCACCCGGCAATCTCGGGGGACGTCGCCCAGACCGCCGCGGCGACCGTGCCCGAGACGGCGACGGCGATCGCGAGCGCCGTCATCGGGACGGCCGCGCGGTCGCGCGCGCTCA
>JAYWIE010000169.1:0-3916 GCA_043789155.1 Rubricoccaceae bacterium
ACGCCCGCGCTCGCCGGGCTTCCTGCCGCGCGGTTCGTGCGGACCGGCTACGGCGGCGGCGCGCGCCTGCGCACCGGCCTCGGCCTCGTCACGCTGACGTACGCCCTGCGCCCCGGCCTGCCCGCCGGCCGCGGCCGCATCCACGTCGGGCTGGGGTTCGGGCTCTGAAGGCGGGATATAGGATGCGGGATGTGGGATGAGCGGAGAGACTGGCCGTGCCGTCTGCCCATCCCCCTTCCCGCATCCCGTATCCCCTGGCCAGACGATTCGCGAAGAACGCGGACGCCCGCGCGCCCGGCCCGGCGGCCGGCGTTGCTATCCTTTCGCGCCCCGAAACGCCCCGCATGGACACTACAGACCGCCTCGACGCCTTCCACCAGACGGCGCTCGACCACACCCGCGCCTCGATCGCGCACATGGCCCGCTTCGGCATCGAGCCCGAGGGCCGCGTCGCCCTGTTCCTGCCGCCCGACGCCCGCCAGGCCGACGTCCACCGGATGCCCTACGCGCACGCGGCCCGCCAGCGCGTCGTCTACACGACCGAGCCCGGCGAGTTCTCGGCGCTGTGCCCGTTCTCGGGCCTCCCGGACTCCGGGACGGTCCGCATCGAGTACGTCCCCGGCTCCTGGCTGCTCGAGCTCAAGAGCCTCAAGTACTACCTCGTCTCGTGGCGGCACATCGGGGCCGCGCAGGAGGACGTGACGGCGCTGCTCTACGAGGACCTCGCGCGGTGGCTCGACGACCCCGACCGGCTCGTCGTCACGACGGACTACACCGTCCGCGGCGGCATCCACACCGTCTGCACCGTCGACAGCGCGGACCAGGCGGCTGCGCCGGCGGGTGGCGGAGACGGGGCGGCGCGATGAGACGGCTCGCCCTCGCCGCGGTCCTGATCGGGCTCGCCACCGTCGCGGCCGGCGGCTGGCTCGCGTTCGCGCCCAACGTGCCGTCGTCCGAGAACGACCAGCCGTACAGCCTGCGCCTGCCGCCCGGGACCGACTTCGACGCCGCGCTGGACTCGCTCGAGTCCGCCGGGGCCGTCCGCTCGTCCGGCTCGCTGCGTTTCTTCGCCCGAATCACCGGCTGGGGCGACCAGGTCAAGACGGGCCACTACAACATCGCGCCCGGCACGAGCAACTGGGCGCTGATGGACAAGGTCCGCAAAGGGCTGCAGGACCCGATCCGGATCACGATCCCCGGCGGGCTCACGCCCGAGCGCTTCGCGCGCGTGCTCGCGCGGCAGCTCGGGACCGACACGACGGCCGTCGTGCGGGCCGTCACGGACCCCGCCCTCGCGGACTCGCTCGGCACGGACGTCGCCCACCTGCTCGGCCACATGCGGGCCAACACCTACGACATCCTCTGGACGACGAACGCGCGCCGCGCCGTCGCCCGCATCCACGGCTGGCACGACCGCTACTGGACGGCCGAGAAGAAGGCGCAGGCCGAGCGCCTCGGCCTGACGCCGGACGAGGTCGTCACGATGGCCTCGATCGTCGAGTGGGAAGCCCAGAAGCCGTCCGAGCGGCCGCGCATCGCGGGCGTCTACCTCAACCGCCTGCTCGGCCGCACCGCCGCCGGCACGATGCGGCTCCAGGCGGACCCGACGGTCCAGTTCGCGCTCATGGCGCGCGACGGCGGCTCGATGCGCCGCCTGCTCTTCGTCGACTACCAGACGCCGAGCGCCTACAACACGTACCTCATCGACGGCCTCCCGCCGGGCCCGCTCAACAACCCCTCGGACGACACCATCGACGCCGTGCTGAACAACGAGCGCCACGAGTTCCTCTACTTCGTCGCCGACGGCACGGGCGGCCACGGCTTCTCGCGGACCGTCGCCGAGCACAACGCGAAGGCGGCGCGGTGGAGCCAGTTCCTGCGCGAGCAGACGGCGATCCGCCGCGCCCGCGAGGCCGCCGCCGCACCGACGCGGTAGGGTTTGGGGTGTGGGGTTTGGGGTTTGGGGTTTGGAAGCGCACGGCCGAAATGTTCCCGTTCGATGTGTTGTAAACAACAAAAATATGTCATCCCGGACTTGATCCGGGATCTGCCTTTTGCATTCTACGACGTGGAGAAAAGACGAAAGTCAGATCCCGGATCAAGTCCGGCCCGGGTTTACCCGGCGGGATGACAATAGGAACGGGGATGGCAAATTTCTCCCCGCTCCCCGCTCCCCGCTCCCCGCTCCCCGCTCCCCGCTCCCCGCCGAGGGACCTAACGCCGGGCGCGCGGCTGGCCGATACGCTCCTCTCGCCACTGGCCACTGGCCACTGGCCCCCTCCCTCTCGCCGCTGGCCACTGGCCACCTCCCACTGGCCCCCTCCCTCGTCCGCACGCTCGCGAGCGCGCAGCTCCGCTCGGACCTCCGCAACCCGGCCACGGGCGCGTCGGGCGGCGGGCGCATCGCGGCGACGGCCGTCGCGTACGGCGTCTCGGGCGGGCTGCTCGCCGTCTCGCTCGGGCAGGCGCTGCCCGGCGAGGCCGTCTTCGTCGCGGCGTCGTTCGCGTTCGTGCTCGCCGCGTTCGGCGTCGTCGGGTCCTACGACGAGCTCATGGGCCGGCCCAAGGACAACGCCTGGCTCACGACGCTGCCCGCGACCGAGGGTCAGCACTACGGCGCGCGCCTGGTCGGCATCGGCGCGTACGTCGGGCTGATGGCGGTGATGGTGGCCCTGCCCGTGGCCGTGCGCGTCGCCGTGACATCCGGCGGCGCGGCCGGGGCGCTCGTCGGGGCGCTCGTCGCCGGCGGGACGGTCTGGACGGCCGCGGTCTCGCTCGCGAGCCTGTGGGCGCTGACGCTCGCGCTGCCGCAGCGCCTGCTCCGGCCCGCGGTCAGCGCGGCCCGCGCGGTCCTCGTCGGCGCGCTCGTGGTCGGCTACCAGTGGATCAGCCGCGGCGTCTCCGCGTCGGGCGCGCCGTGGTGGCCTGGCACGTGGTTCGCGGACGCGCTCGCGGGCCGCGCGTCGCCCGGCCTCGCCGCCCTCGTCGCGTCGGTCGCCGTCCTCGGGTGGGCGTTCGCCGGGGCGTTCCCGCGGCGCTACTTCGCCCTGCTCGCGCGCCTCGGCGCGGGCGAGCGCGAGGCCGAGACGGACCGCCGCTCGCGCACGCTCACGGCGGCCGAGCGCTGGCTCACGCCGACGGGCCCCGAGCGCGCCGCCTACGGCTTCGCCGTCGCCGCGTTCTCGGACGACCGCATCGTGCGCGGCCGGCTGTGGCCCGCGGCCCTGCTGCCGCTCGGCTTCGCCGCGTTCGGCTACATCGCCGGCGGGCTCGGCAGCCTGTTCGTCTACGGCCCGGCGAGCGTGTTCGAGATCCCCGAGACGCAGTTCCACCTCTCGGTCCTCGTGGTGCTGCTGTTCTGCGCGCAGTCGCTCGTGCAGACGCTCCAGTTCTCGGACCACGCGCGCGCGGCGTGGGTCTTCGGGACGCTGCCCGAGGCCAACCCGCTCGGGCTCCAGATGGGCGCGCAGCAGGCGCTCGTGCTGCGCGTGCTGGCCCCACTCCACGTGCTGCTGGCCGTCGTGCTGGCGGCCCAGATGGCGGCCCTCGACGCCGCGATCCACGCGCTGTTCTGGTTCGCCGTGTGCACGGTCACGACGCGCGTGGCGGCGCTGGCCTACCGCCGGCCGCCGTTCTCGCGCCAGAGCGACGCCTTCGGGGCCGGCGCGCGCTTTGTCCCGCTCGCGGCGTCGATCCCGGCCGCCGTGCTCGCGATCCTCGTCCAGATCGTCGCCTTCGCGTCGCGCCCGCGGGCCGTCGCCGTCTGCGTCGGGCTGGTCGTGCTGAGCGACGTCGTCGGCCGCCTCGCCGTGTGGGCCAGCCGGCGGCGGCATGCACGCCCGGTGCGGGCCTGAACGCGCGAGGCCGGGGCCCTCGCGGACCCCGGCCTCGGATGCAGCGTCGGCGTCAGCCGCGG
>JAYWIE010000170.1:0-3910 GCA_043789155.1 Rubricoccaceae bacterium
AATCTCAATGGCCGTCGCCTCCCGGATGTCTGCCGTCTTCCGCCCCCTCTGCCGCCTCGCCGCGGCCGCCCTGCTCGCCGCGGGCGTGCTCGGCGCGGACGCCTCGCAGGCGCAGGTCCCGATGGCGCTCTTCCGCTCCTTCGAGGGCCGCGTGGGCTACGCGCAGGCCGCGGGCACCTTCCGCACCGAGGCCAACACGGGCAACGCCTGCGCCGTCGGCACGACGTCGGCGATAGCCGTCGCGGGCATCCCGGCCGGCGCGACCGTCGAGGCGGCCTACGTCTACTGGGCCGGCTCGGGCGCGGCAGACAACAGCGTCACGCTGGACGGCGCGGCCGTCACGGCCTCGCGCACGTTCGCGGACCAGATCGTCTTCAACGGCAACACGTCGATCTTCTTCCAGGGCTTCGCCGACGCGACCGCGGCCGTCACGGCCAAGCGCAACGCGAGCTACACCCTCGGCGGCCTCACGACCGCCACCGGCACGCCCTACACGACGTTCTCGAACTGCGTCCGCGCGTGGTCCATGACCGTCATCTACCGCGACGCCGCGCTCGTCCGCCGCGCGCGCATCAACGTCTACGACGGCCTCCGGATCTCGGTCTCGGGCGTCGCCGGGCTCGCATCCACGACGCCGATCACCGTGGACCGCTTCGAGACGCCGGCGGCCAACGCCTCCACGCTCGGCGTCGTGTTCTGGGAGGGCGACCCCGGCATCGGCGCGCCGGCCGAGGCGCTCTCGTTCGCGCCGGCCGGCGGCGCGACGACAGTGCTCGACGACACGGATCCGCTGGACTCCGTCTTCCGCCTCGTCGGCGGCACGAACGGCTCGGCGACGCAGTACGGCGTCGACCTCGACATCTACACCGTCTCGGGCTCGCTCCCGACCGGCACGAACGCGGCCACGCTCACGCTCACGTCCGGCGGCGACCTGGTGCTCGAGAGCCAGGCCGTGCTCGCGATGCAGAGCCTCGGCTCGGACCTCGCGCTCGCGCTCGCCGTCTCGAACGCCACGCCGGGCATCGGCGGCACGACGACCGTCACCGCGACGCTCTCCAACCTCGGCCCCGACGCCTCGGAGCTCGACCGCGTCGCGTTCACGATCCCGGCGGGCTACACGTTCGTCTCGGCCACGCCGCCCGCGGGCACGACTTACGACGCGGCGACGGCCACGTGGACCCTCTCGACCGGCCTCGCCGTCGGCGCGAGCCTCCAGTTCCCGCTCGTGCTCCGCGCGACCATCGACGCGCCCGTGTCCGTCACAGGGACGGCCACGACCAGCTTCCGCGCCGAGGACAACCTCGCCAACAACACGGCTACGGTCGCCATCGACGCGCGCCCTGTCGCCGACCTCTCGGTCGGCGTGAGCGCGAGCAACCCGACGCCGGCCATCGGCAGCACCGTCACGTTCACGGTCACGGCGAGCAACGCCGGCCCGACCGACGCCACGAGCGTCGCGCTGAGCACCCTGCTCGGAGGCAACCTCACGTTCGTCTCCGCGACCACGGCGACGGGCACCATCAGCCCCACGACGGGCGCGTGGGCGCTCGGCAGCCTCGCGAGCGGCGCGTCCGCCACCGCGACCATCACAGCCATCGTCACCGGGCCCGTCCCGGGCACGCTCACGTCCGAGGTCACGGCCTCGGGCCAGCCCGACCCCGACTCGACGCCCGCCAACGGCGTCACGACCGAGGACGACTACGCCCGCGCGACGGTCACGCCGCCGGCCATCGACCTCGCGCTCGCGATGACGGTGAGCAACGCTACGCCGACGGCCGGCCAGACCGTCACCTTTACGACGACCGTCACCAACCAGAGCCTGCTCGCCGCGACGGGCGTCGAGATCCTCGTCCCGTTCCGCACGCGGGCCGGCGTCGTGACCGTGACCAGCAGCACGCCGGGCGTCGGCACCTACGACGGCACGACGTGGGTCGTCGGCGCGCTCGCGCCCGGGGCCAGCGTCACGCTGACGGTCCAGGTGCGCGTGGACCTCGACCGGACCGCGCAGACGGCCTCGGCCGAGGTCGCCCGCGCGGGCCAGCCGGACGTCGACTCGACGCCCGGCAACGGCGTCACGAGCGAGGACGACTACGCCGCGGCGACGGTCACGACCGGCGGCTCGACGTCGGCCGGGCTCGGCGGGCTCGAGTCCAACGGCTCGCTCGCGCAGGCGCTCGGGCGCGTGCTCTACACGCGCCGCGAGGCGCGGGCCGCCCGCGGCGGCGCGGCCGAGGCGCTCGTGCCGTGGGCCGAGGCCCGCGCCGCACGCGCCGAGGCGGGCAAGACGGCACGCCTCGCGGCCCTCGTGCCCGAGGCCGGGCCGGAGGCCAGCCGCGCGGTCGAGGTCTCGCCCGAGGACCTGCTGCCGGTCACCAACGCCCGCGACATCGTCGCGGCCGACTACCTCCGCGCCGACGGCGTGCGCGTCGGCGCGCTCTTCGCGACGGAGACGGCCGCGGGCGAGGTCTACGAGCACACCAAGGCCGTCTGCGACCGCCTCCGCGGCGGCGTCCTCGAAGGCGTCGAGACGGTGATGGCCGCCGGGCACCCGCTCGTGCTCTCGCGCCTCGGGCAGGCCGGCGGGCAGACGGACTACGCCATCAGCTTCGTCGCCTACGGCCCGAGCGCCGCCCGCACCGTCGACAGCCGCTTCCTGCTCGCCGAGTACGACACGACGGCCATGCGCGGCGACGCGCCGGTCGTCAACGTGCAGGTCTGGGGGCCGTCGCGCGAGCACGCCGTCGCGCTCGCCGAGGCCGTCCTGGCGCGGCTCGCCGCCGACGGCGCGCTGAGCTTCCGCGCCGACGTCACGGGCGCGCCCGCCCTGCCGGCCGTCTTCGTCCGCTCGGCCCGCTACGACGCCGGCCGCCTCGTGCTCGACGTGTTCAACGCCGCCGGCGCGACCGAGCTGCGCCTGACGGGCAGCACGGCCGCCCGGACCGAGGGCGGCGGCCGCGTGGGCATCGACCAGACCGTCCCGCTGCGCGCGGGCACGCCGGCCGAGCCGCTCGTCGTGGCGACCGTCGCGACGGGCCCGCTCTTCGACGCCGCCTTCTTCGTCCACACCGACAGGAGCACGGCCGCGGACCGCCTCTACCTCGCCGACGGCGTGTGGGGCGTGGCCCTCGGCGACGCCGCCGACCGCGTCGCCGACTTCGAGGTCGCCGCCGAGGGCCGGACGCCCGCGCCCGGCCGACGCCTCGTCGAGCGCGCGGCCCGCGTGAGCGGCACGACGGCGTCGCTCGCGACGCTCTACCGGACGCTCGCGCCGGGCGGGATCCCCGTGGACCTCGCGGACTACGGCTACCTCGAGTTCGCCGCGGCCGGCGACGGGCCCGTCCAGGTGGTGCTCCAGCAGGCCGAGATCGCGACGGCGGACCACTACCGCGCGACGGTCACGCTGACGCCGGACGTCCGCACGCACCGCGTCTGGTTCCGCGACCTGCGCCGCGACGGCGGCGCGCGCGCCTTCTCGGGCCGCGGCGTCGTCGCGGTGACGTTCACCGCCCGGCACGGCGGCGCGGCCGCGCCGTTCGCGATCGCCGTCCGCGACCTCGCCTTCGGCGGCGGCGCGGGCGACGCGGCCGAGGTGGCCGCGACGGCGCTGCTCGCGCCGGCCCCGAACCCGGCCACGACGTCGACCGACCTCCGGTTCGAGCTCGCGCAGGCGGGCCCGGCGCGGCTGGCGGTCTACGACCTGCTCGGGCGCGAGGTGGCGGTGGTCGCCTCGGGCGAGCACGCCGCCGGCCGTCACGTCGTCACGTTCCGCCCCACGGCGATGGCGACGGGCATCTACGTCGTCGTGCTCGACGCCGACGGGCAGCGCTTCTCGCGCCGCCTGACCGTGCTGCGGTGACCGAGCGTCGGTGATCCGACCGGGCTGAAACGCCGCGCGCCCGGCCTCCACGCG
>JAYWIE010000171.1:0-3896 GCA_043789155.1 Rubricoccaceae bacterium
GCCGAGCCCGCCGCTGGCTCCGGTCTCTGCCGTCAGCCGTGCGGCCCGCAGCGGGAGCAGCCCGAGCGGCTCGTCGAGCGTCCCGATGCCGGCGTCGAGGCGGAGCGACCGGACGGTCGTGGGACCGAGCGCGAAGTCGAGGCGGTCCGGGGCGGGCGAGTCGAAGGGCGACGCCGTCTCCGCGCCGTAGCGCAGCTCGGCGTAGGCCTCGGTGTCGAACGTGATGAACTCGCCCTGGCGGACGTCCCCGAGGCCGGGCGCGTCGAGGCGGAGGCCGGCGTCGAGGCGCTCGGAGCGGTAGTAGCCGCCGCGGCCGCCGAAGACGGGCACGGCCGGCGCGTGCGGCGCGAGGACGCGGTCGACGCCGTCGACCGCGCTCCCGACGGCGTCGAGGCGCGCCGGGCCGAGGCGGGCGAGGCGGACGGCGAGGTCTGCGCCGAGCGTCACGCCGCGGTCGGCCGTGCGGAATGCGGCGAGGGGGCGGAGGCGGACAGGCCCGGCGCGCAGCGGGACCTCGACCCCGAGGCGCGCGCCCTCGGCCGGGTTGACGGCCACGACGGGCCTGAAACCGAACGAGACCCGCCGCTCGGCCGCGGCCGAGTCCGGCGCGCCGCCGACGCCCACGCGGACGCTCCGGCGCGCGATGCGGGCGAGCGGCCCGTGGAAGACGAGGATGTCCGAGAGGGGCCCGAGCGAGTCGCCGCGGGCGTAGGCGTCGCGCTCCTGCGCCGTCAGCGGCGGGGCGACGCCGGGCTCGGCGAGGCGCAGGGAGTCCGAGCGGACTGAGTCCGGGCGGGCCGCGCGGCGGACGGCCGGGCCCTGAGCGAGCGAGTCCGGCGCGACGGCTCCGAGGCGGTAGCCCGAGAGCTGGACCGTCTCCTCGACGCGGAAGGGCTCGGCCGAGAGCAGGCCCTCGACCCGGAAGCCGATGGCGAGGTCGGAGCGGAGGTCCGCGGGCAGCCACAGCGACGAGTCCGCGGCGACGGGCACGAACTGCTGGCGGAAGCGCGCACCCGTGACCTCGACCGGCGGCGGGAAGAGGAACGACGCCCCGGGCCGGAGGTCGGCCGCGAGGACGTCGGCCGTGTCGAAGAGCACCTGGAGCGTCCCGACGAAGGCGCTGGCCGTCGCGCGCCGGGGCCGGAGCGACAGCTCGGCGACGAGGCGGCCGTCGAGGACGCTCGTGCCAGTGATGGTGGCGTCGTAGGTGCCGAGCGCGTCGCGGTGCGTCGGGCCCATGAGGCGGTGCCCGGCGACGTCGAGGTCCTCGGCGAGCAGGTCCTGGAGGCCCGCCGCGACACCGCCCGGTGCCGCCCCGGCCGGCCCGAGGTTGGCCGTCCGCCGGCCGGCGACGACCGTCTCGCGCCAGCCCGTGCCCGGGACCCAGAACGCCTCCGACGACGACTCGGCGACGCCGCGGATCTCGCCGGACGGCGTGAAGAGGGTCGTCCGCTTGTACGCCGTGACCGCGTACGGCCCGACGGCCGCGCGCTGCGCCCGGACGCGCGCGACGACGCGCCGCAGCAGCGCCGGGCCGGGGTCCTCGCCCGCGGTCACGGTCACCTCGCCGAGCGCCGCCTCGGCCGGCGCGAGCGCGACGCGGACGTCGCCGGGCGTCGCCGCGGTCACGGTCAGCCGGGCCGTCTCGTAGCCGAGGAAGCGGACGGCGACCGTCGCCGGGAGCGTCGCGAGGCGCAGCGCGAAGCGGCCGTCGAGGCCCGTCGCCGTGCCGCCGGCGACCGCGCCGGCCGCGGTCAGGACCGAGACGGTCGCGCCGGGCAGCGTCTCGCCCGTCCGGGCGTCCGTGACGGTCCCGGTGAGCGCGCGCTGCGCGAGCGCGGCCGGGGCGAGGCAGGCGGCGAGCACACCGAGCAGAATCAGGCGGACCATGTCGTAAGGGTAAAGAGGCAAGCACCCGTGGAGACGCCCCGCTGGGGCGTCTGACCGCGACGTCCAACCAGGGACGTCCCGACCGCGACGCCTCGGCACGTCGTCCGCAGAATCGCACCGCACAAGCCGCGCCCCGGCGCTCCGCGTCACACTGGGCTCTTCCCGTCGTCTTCGCCCGCTCGTCACGCCGGCCGCGCACACGGCGCGAGCCGGGTTCCGTTCTTACGTGACCGAACGCCTGTTCGGCCTCGCGGAGACGCGGGGAGGTCCCGCAGCAGCGGGACGGGAGCCGTCGAGGGTCGACAGACCGTGGCTCCCTCCGGCTCACCCTCGGGAACGAGGGAGCTCTCCGGGGAGAGCGAGCCCGCGACCGACCCTCGACCGACATCAGGGCCCACGCCCTGTTTTCTGCAGCCCGCCTCCGGCCGGGCCGCACTCCCGCTTCGGCCTTTCAGAAGGCCCCTCCCCCACCTTGACGTTTTCCGATCTCCAGCTCCGCCCGGAGCTTCAGTCCACCGTCGCCGAGCTCGGCTACGACGCGCCGTCGCCGATCCAGGCCGCGCTCATCCCCGTCCTCCTCGAGGGCCGCGACGCCGTCGGGCAGGCGCGGACGGGCACGGGCAAGACGGCCGCGTTCGCGCTGCCGCTGCTCCACCGCCTCTACGACGAGACGGCCGCCAACGGCGCGCCCGACGGGGCCGTCCGCGCGCTCGTGCTCGCCCCGACGCGCGAGCTCGCGGTCCAGGTGTCGTCCGCCGTGTTCTCGTACGGCAAGGCGCTCGGCGTGCGCTCGCTCCCGATCACCGGCGGCCAGCCCTACGGCAAGCAGATCCAGCGCCTCCAGCGCGGCGTCGACGTCGTCGTGGCGACGCCGGGCCGGCTCGTGGACCTGATGAACCAGGGCGCGATCGACCTCAGCCACGTCCAGACGGTCGTGCTCGACGAGGCCGACGAGATGTTCTCGATGGGCTTCGCCGAGGACCTCGAGCAGATCCTCGGCGCGACGCCGAAGGAGCGCCAGACGGTTCTGCTCTCGGCGACGATGCCGCACGCGGTCCGCAAGCTCGCCGACAAGACGCTCCGCGATCCGGAGACGATCACGATGGCTGCCGGCGACAAGACGGCCGAGGATGTCGAGCAGCGCGCCCACCTCGTCCACGGCCGCGACAAGCTCGCCGCGCTCGTCCGCATCCTCGAGATGGAGAGCGTGACGTCGGCGCTCGTCTTCGTCAAGACGCGCGTCGCGACGACCGGGCTCGCCTCGGACCTCCAGGCGGCCGGCTTCTCGGCCGAGGCCATCTCGGGCGAGATGAGCCAGGCCGCGCGCACGGACGTCCTCACGCGTTTCCGCAACCAGCAGGTGAGCCTGCTCGTCGCGACCGACGTCGCCGCGCGCGGGCTCGACGTGGACCACGTCTCGCACGTGTTCAACATGGACCTGCCGATCGACGTCGAGGCCTACGTCCACCGCGTCGGGCGGACGGGCCGCGCGGGCCGCACGGGCATCGCGATCTCGCTCGTCGCGCCGGGCGAGCGCAACCTGCTGCGCCGCATCGAGGGCTACGCCAAGCGCCAGGTCGTCTTCGGCCCGCTCCCGACGATCGAGCAGGTCGAGGCGCGCCGCCAGAGCCGCCTCGCGGACGCGCTCACGGAGCAGCTCGAGACGGCGACGGCCGCCGACCGCGCGCTCGTGGTCGAGATGATGGCGACGGGCCAGGACCCGATGGAAATCGCGGCCGCGGCCATCGCGATGGCGCGGGCCGCCCAGCCCAACGCGCCGCTCGCGCCGATCCACGACATCCACGCCCCGCGCACGGCCCAGCGCCCGTTCGACGGCGGCGGCCAGCAGGACGGCCGCCCCGGCCACGTCGCCCGGCCCGGCCGCGGCGGCCAGGAGCAGGGCATGGTCCGCCTCGCGCTCGACGCGGGCTCGGCCGACGGCGTCCGCCCGAACATGGTCGTGAGCGCGATCGCGCGGACGGCCGACATCCCGGGCCGCGCGCTCG
>JAYWIE010000172.1:0-3895 GCA_043789155.1 Rubricoccaceae bacterium
GGCCGGGCCCGTTCACCGTCTTCGCCCCGCCGAACAGCGCCTTCGACGCGCTGCCCGCCGGCACGGTCGCCACGCTCGTGCAGCCCGCCAACAAGGCGCAGCTGACGTCGATCCTGACCTACCACGTCGTCCCGGGCCGCCTCATGGCCGCCGACCTCCGCGACGGGCAGGTCCTGACGACGGTCAACGGGCAGCGCCTGACGGTCCGCAAGACGGGCAGCACGGTCACCGTCGGTGGCGCGACGGTGACGCAGGCCGACGTCCGCGCCTCGAACGGCGTCGCGCACGTCATCGACCGCGTCCTGATGCCGACGCCGTAACGCGGCGGCGCAGGTGCGCCGGGGTCGGGGGTCGGGTGCTCGGTACGGATCGTACCCTGCACTCCGGCTCCCGACCCCTTCTTTATGCCTACGGCACTCCTCCTAGGCGCGACCGGCCTCGTCGGCCGCCACACGCTCGCTCGCCTCGCGCACGACGCCCGCTGGTCGCGCGTCGTCACGCTGGACCGCCGGCCCCTCGCCCCCGCCTCGCCCAGGCACACGTCGCACGTCGTCGACTTCGAGCGCCTCGAGAATGCAGACCCGGACGTCTGGGCGTGCGACGACGTCTTCTGCGCCATCGGCACGACGATCCGGCAGGCCGGCTCGCAGGCCGCCTTCCGCCACGTGGACCTCGACATCCCGGCCCACGTCGCGCAGCGCGCGCACACGGCCGGCGCGCGCCAGATGCTGCTCGTCAGCGCGATGGGGGCCGACGCGGGCAGCCGCATCTTCTACAACCGGACCAAGGGCCAGGCCGAGGCGGCCGTCCGTGGCGTCGGCTTCGCGACGGTCCACCTCCTGCGGCCGTCGCTGCTCACCGGCGACCGGGCCGAGGCGCGAGCTGGCGAACAGGTCGGTGAGGCCGTCCTCCGCCTCGCGCGCCCGCTGCTCGTCGGACCGCTCCGGAACCTGCGCCCGACGCCGGCTGAGGATGTCGCCGCCGCGCTCGTCGCGCTCGCGGCGGAGCGGAAGCCGGGCGTCCACGTCTACGACCCCGAGCAGATCCGGCAGCGCGCTAACGCTGCACGCTAACGCCGCGTACTGTCTACGCCCCGAGCGCGTCGGCGAGGGCGGGCAGGACGTCGCCGAGCGGCGCGTCCATCGCGACGGCCGCGTGGCGGTGGCCGCGCGTCTGGCCGAGCGTGACGACGGCGACGGGCGTGCCCTCGGCCTCGGCCTGCCGCACGAAGCGGTAGCCGCTGTACACGGTGAGGCTGGAGCCGACGACGAGCAGCACGTCGGCCGCGGACACGACGGCGGCCGCGCGGGCGACGCGCGGCTTCGGGACGCTCTCGCCGAAGAACACGACGTCGGGCTTGAGCGGGCCGCGGCAGGCCGGGCACGTCGGGGCGGCGAAGCCCGTATCGTCCACGTCTGCGTCGCCGTCAGGCGCGGGGCGCGCCGGCGCGAGAGCCGTCCAGCCAGGGTTGAGCGCCTCGATGAGCGCCTGGACGTCTGCGCGCGGGAAGACGGCGCGGCAGCCGAGGCAGACGATCCGGTCCAGCCGCCCGTGGAGGTCCACGACGCACGCGCTACCGGCGGCCTGGTGGAGCCCGTCGACGTTCTGCGTGACCGTGCCGGCGAGGAGCCCGGCGGCGTCGAGGCGGGCGAGGGCGCGGTGGCCGGCGTTGGGCCGGGCGTCGAAGACGCGCGCCCAACCGCGCGCGGCGCGCGCCCAGTAGCGCCGGCGGGCGTCTTCGGAGCGCACGAAGTCGTCGAACAGGACCGGGTTTCGGGGGACGAGGCGCGTCTGCGGGCCGCGGTAGTCCGGGATGCCGGAGTCCGTCGAGAGGCCCGCGCCCGAGAGGACGGCCGTGCGGCGGCCCGCGAGCAGGGCCGCGAGCGCGTCGAGCGTGTGAGGTGGCGTCACAGGTCGCCCGGTGTCAGGCCCGTCTGCTTCGCGATCCTGGCGAGCATTCGCGGGCCGACCTCGTCACCGTCGTGAAACGCAAACACGACGTCCGGCCATCCCTCGCGCTCGAGCAGGCGGTGAGACCCGCCGCCCTCGCGCTTGACGGCCCACCCGAGGCGAAAGAGCGCCCGGAGCAGACGTCGGGCCTTGACCGCGCCGAAGCGGCTCACGCGGCCATTGCGAAGAGCGGCGCAAGGTCAGGGACAGCCTCGCCGTGTTCGAGGCGGTCGGCGAGCACGCGGAGCGCGAGCGCCTGCGCGAGCGCCGTCGCCTCGTCCCGAGTCGCCCCGTAGCAGAGGACGCCCGGAAGCTCGGTCACCTCGGCGATCCAGCGCCCGTCGTCCTCGCGTTCGGTTTCGATGGTCATCGGCCTGGTAGCTGTGTTGAGACAAATGTACGGGAGAGTCTTCCTTACCGGGATCGCTAGACGGCATCGCCAGAGCGCGACCGCAGGATCATCCATCGTCAAGGTGAGGCTATGCAAGCATCAGCCGTCGTCCCTTCGGCTCCGGAACGGGATCGCCGAACTCGGTCGCCGTGTCGATCCAGAGCGACATCGCCTCCTGCGCGCTGGCGAGCGCCTCGGCAGGCGACGCGCCATGGGCCATGCAGCCAGGAAGCTCAGGCACCTCCGCGACGAACGCATCGTCCTCGGTGCTCCAGAAGAGAATGACTTCGTAGCGGTGCATTACGGGTTGGCAAGTCGGTATTTCAGGATAACGCCGCGGACCTGCTTCACCTGATAGGGCTTGGCGTTTGGTCCGTCGCGCTGCAGGTTGATCCGGTCCTCGACGCCCGAGCGCCGGAAGACGTGGTGGCTGCCGCGCGTGCGCTCCTCGAAGCCGAGACGGAGCACCAACGAGCGGAGATCGTCGAACGCGATAGATGCGTCCGAGGTGCCTCGCAGCACGAGAGCGAGCAGCTTGTCGTGGCGGCTCACCGTGTCAGCCGTCGCCGGTGATGCGGCCGCCCTCGATCATCTCGCGCGCGTTCTGGAGGGCCGCCTCCGAGAGGTCGCCGCCGGCGAGCAGCTCGGCGACGGCCTCGGCGCGCTCGTCCTCCTCGAGCCGCCGGATGCGCGTCTTCGTCCGCCCGTCCTCGACGAACTTCTCGACCGAGAAGTGGACGTCGCCGAGGCTCGCGATCTGCGGGAGGTGCGTGATCGCGATGATCTGGTGGTACTGCGCGAGGCGGTGCATGGACTCGCCCGCGCGCCGCGCGATGGCCCCCGAGATGCCCGTGTCGATCTCGTCGAAGACGAGGATCGGGAGGCGCTCGGACTTGGCGAGGATCGCCTTCATCGCGAGCGTGATGCGCGAGATCTCGCCGCCCGACGCCACGCGCGCGAGCGGCTTCGGCGTCTCGCCGAGGTTGGCCGAGATGTGGAACTCGACGACGTCCGCCCCGGCCGGGAACGCGGCGACGCGGCGGACGCGGCTGCCCTCGGGGAAGGCGACCCAGCCTCTGGGGTCGTCCTGCAGGGCGAAGACGACCTCGAAGCGCGCGTGCGGCATCCCGAGCGTCGCCAGCTCGACGCCGATCATGGTCTCGACGCGCTCGGCGACCTCGTGGCGCTTCTGCGAGAGCCGGTAGGCGGCCGTCGAGAGGGCCTCCTGCGCGGCCGCGATCCTGGCGTCCAGCCGCGCGAGCGCGCCCTCGACGTCCTGCGCGAGCGCGTAGGTCGCGCCGATCTCCTCGCGGTGCGCGAGCACGGCCTCGACCGTGCCGCCGTACTTGCGCGCGAGGTAGTCCAGCTCGCCGAGGCGCTCGCGGATTTCGTCGAGCCGCTCGGGGTTGAACTCGATGCGCGCGTTGTAGTCCTGCAGGAACTGCGTGGCCTCCTTGAGCGCGATCTCGGCCGAGCGGACGTCCGAGAGGGTCTCCTCGAACGCGAGGTCGATGCGGGCGAGGTCCTGAAGCTGGTTCCGGACGAGCACGAGGC
>JAYWIE010000173.1:0-3891 GCA_043789155.1 Rubricoccaceae bacterium
CCCGGCGAAGGTAAAGAGGCGGCGCTCGATGGTGGGCAGTGGCGTGCGGGTGACGGGCGCGCGTGGCACACCGTACGTTTCTCGCCTCACCGCCGCGCCCGCCCGTGCCGCCCGTCTCGAGTGCAGAGATCACACGCCTGTAAGCCGCCGCTCACCTTTTCTGCGACGCCCCCTCTCTCACTAGGACCGGGTGAACCCGGACCGGAGGGACAGGGTGAGGGGCCGCAACACCTGTCTGCACGCCGCACCAGTGCCGTCGCGCCGAGCGCCGTCGTCGCCGGGGGCGGCATCGCCGGGCTCGCCGCGGCGGTCGCGCTGCGCGCGGTCGGCGTCGAGGCCGTCGCCCACGAGCAGGCTGCGGCGCTGCGCGAGGCCGGGGCCGGCATCGGGTTGTGGCCCAACGCGACGCGCGCGCTCACCCGCCTCGGCGTGCTCGACGCCGTCGCCGCGACGTCCGGCCGGGCAACGTCGATCACGATCTGCGACGCCCGCGGGCGGACGCTCGCGCACGTGCCCGTCGGCGGCGTCGCGCTGTGCGCGCACCGCGGCGAGCTGCTCGCGGCCCTCCGCGCCGCCCTGCCCGACACGGCCGTCCGGACGGCCGCGCGCGTCGAGGGCTTCCACGACGCCGGCGACCGGGTCCGGGTGAGCGTCGGCGACGCCGCCGCGGAGACGCCGCTGCTCGTCGGGGCGGACGGCCTGCGGTCGCGCGTGCGCGCCGCGCTCGTCGGCGGCGAGCCGCCGCGCTTCACGGGCATGACCGTCTGGCGCGCGCTCGGCCCCGACGTCGGGGGCACGCCCGAGGGCGCGGCCGTCGAGACGTGGGGCGACGGCGCGCGCTTCGGCCGCTTCGACGCCGGGGCTGCGCCCGACGGCACGGCCCGGACGTACTGGTACGCCGTGCAGACGCGCCGCGAAGGCGTGCCGGCCGAGGACGCCGAGGTGCAGAAGGCCGCCCTGCTGCGCCTCTTCGACCGCTGGCACGCGCCCGTCTGCGACGCCATCGCCGCGACGCCGGCCGAGGCCATCCTGTGCCACGACGTCTACGACCGCCCGCCCGTACGGCGCACGCACGGCGGCCGCGTCGTGCTCGTCGGCGACGCGGCGCACGCGGCGACGCCGGACCTCGGGCAGTCCGGCGCGATGGCGCTCGAGGACGCCGTCGCGCTGGCCGCCTGCGTCGCCGGCGCGGCGTCCGTCCCGGACGCGCTCGCGGCGTTCGCGCGGCTGCGCCGCCGGCGGACGGCGATCATCACGCGGCAGTCGCGCGTCGCGGGCCGCGTCGGGCAGGCGGCGGGCCTTCCCGGGCGCGTCCGCAACGCGGCCCTCCGCATGACGCCCTCGGCCGCCTTCGGCGCGCTGTTCGGCTGGCCCTTCCGCGGCGGCTGACGCGGGCGCAGGCACCGGATGTCCGACGTCGGCCACCGGCGTGGGCGGCCACCGGCGTGGGCGGCCACCGACGTCCGCCGCCCGCCGAGCCTTCACCGCGGCGCGCGCGCCCGCCTCGGTAGCTTGCGGCCCCACCGAGACCGCCCGCGATGACCCTGCCCGAGACGCCCGCCGCCATCCCCTCCGGCCAGCCCTACGACCCCGCGGCTGTCGAGGGCCGCTGGACGACGTACTGGGAGGCCGCGGGCGTCTTCCACGCCGACCCCGAGCGCGTCCTCTCGGGCGAGCGGCCGCCGTTCGTGATCCCCATGCCGCCGCCGAACGTCACCGGCCGCCTCCACATGGGCCACGCGCTCCAGGACACCGTCCAGGACCTGCTCGTGCGCTACCACCGCGCGCGCGGCTTCGAGGCGCTCTGGATCCCCGGCACGGACCACGCCGGCATCGCGACCCAGAACGTCGTCGAGCGCGCCCTCCGCGCGCGCGGCATCGAGCGCAAGGCCATCGGCCGCGCCGCCTTCCTCGAGCACGTCTGGGCGTGGAAGGCCGAGTACGGCGGGGCCATCCTCGAGCAGAAGCGCCGCCTCGGCGACTCCTGCGACTGGCGCTACGAGCGCTTCACGATGGACGACGGCCTGTCCCGCGCCGTCCAGCACACCTTCGTCACGCTCTACGACGAGGGCCTGATCTACCGCGGCGACTACCTCGTCAACTGGGACCCGGACAACCAGACCGTCCTCTCGAACGAGGAGGTCGACACGGTCGAGCGGGCCGGCCACCTCTGGACCGTCCGCTACCCCGTCGTGAACGACGCCGGCGAGGACACCGGCGAGTCCTTGAAGGTCGCCACGACGCGCCCCGAGACCATCCCGGCCGACGTCGCCGTGGCCGTCCACCCGGACGACGACCGCTTCCGGCACCTCGTCGGCCAGCGCGTGCGTGTGCCTACGACGGACCGCCTGGTGCCGGTCGTCGCCGACGACGTCATCAAGATGGACTTTGGCGCGGGTGCCCTGAAGGTGACGCCCGGCCACTCCGAGATCGACTTCGAGATCGGCCGCCGCCACGGTCTGTCGGTCCTCTCGATCCTCAACCCCGACGGCACGCTGAACGAGCTCGCCGGCGCGTACGCCGGGCTGGACCGCTTCGCCGCCAAGCGGCAGATCGTCGCCGACCTCGACGCCGCCGGGCTGCTCGAGAAGACCGAGGACTACGCCGTGCAGACGCCCGTCTCGAGCCGGTCGGGGGCCGTGATCGAGCCGCTGATCTCGCCGCAGTGGTACGTCGCGATGCGGCCGCTCGCCGAGCCGGCCGTAGCGGCAGTCAGGGACGGCCGCGTCCGCTTCCACCCCGAGCGCTGGCAGAACGAGTACTTCCGGTGGCTCGGCGACGTCCGCGACTGGCCCGTCTCGCGGCAGCTCTGGTGGGGCCACCGCATCCCGGTCTGGTACCCGACGGCCGCCGACGGCACGCGCGACGAGGCCGCGTTCGTGGTGTCCGTGGACGCGCCCGGGCCGGGCTACGTGCAGGACGACGACACGCTGGACACGTGGTTCTCGTCGTGGCTCTGGCCCTTCGCCACGCTCGGCTGGCCCGAGACCCGCGACGGCGGCCCGATGCCGGCCATGCGGGCGTTCTACCCGGCGACGGCGCTCGTGTCGGCGCACGACATCCTGTTTTTCTGGATCGCGCGCATGATCATGGCCGGGCTCCACTTCACGGGCGAGGCCCCGTTCCGCGACGTGTTCATCACGGGCATGGTCAAGGACAAGGCCGGCCGCAAGATGTCCAAGAGCCTCGGCAACGGCATCGACCCGCTCGACATGGCGGACCAGTACGGGGCCGACGCCGTCCGCTTCACGATGGCCGCGCTGTGCGCGCAGGGCCAGGACATCCGGCTGGACCCCTCGGGCTTCGAGGGCGGGCGCAACTTCGCCAACAAGCTCTGGAACGCCTTCAACGTCTTCGGCCGCTTTCTCGAGACGGACGAGGCGTCGCACCCGACCGCGGACGTCGGGCCGATGCCGGCCCCTGAGTCGCTCGCCGAGTGCTGGATCGCGACGCGCCTCGCGGAGACCGTCGCGGCCGTCGAGGAGGCGCTCGCGAAGTACCGCGTGAGCGAGGCCGCGCAGACGGTCTACGACTTCGTCTGGGGCGACGTCTGCGACTGGTACCTCGAGGTCTCGAAGCCCGCCCCCGGCGAGACGCCGGACGCCCGCAGCCTCGCCTTCTCGGTCGGGTTGTACGAGGACGTCCTGCGGCTCGTGCACCCGCTGATGCCGTTCGTGACCGAGGAGCTGTGGTGGAAGCTGCGCCCGCGTCCGGCCGGCGAGGCGCTCGCCGCGGCTGCGTGGCCCGCCCCGCGCGAGACGTTCCCGGCCGAGGCGGCGGCGTTCGCGCTCGTGCAGGAGGTCGTCGTCGCCGTGCGGCAGGTCCGCGCGCAGTACGCCGTCGCCCCGTCGAAGCGCATCGAGGCGACGGTCTCGGCGGCCGACGCGCAGG
>JAYWIE010000174.1:0-3878 GCA_043789155.1 Rubricoccaceae bacterium
GCGCGTCCTCGGCCAGGGCCGCGACGACGCTCGCGCGCTCGGCCGGGCCCGCGAGCGCGATGCTGAACTGGAGCGCCGGGACGAGCGTCGCCGCGGTCGCAGCCGACGCCACGGCGGCCGTCGCGCGCGCGCGGCCCGCCTCGCCGAGCGCCTCCGCGGGCGCGCCCGTCGTGTCGCTCGCGACGTCGCCAAGGGCCCACGCGACGGCCTCGGCCCCGCCGAGCGCCTCGGCCCACGTCTGCGCGAGGACCTCGTCGGGCGTGCCCGCGCCGACGTCCGCGGCCGTCTGCGCGGCACCGGGCCGGCAGGCGAGCGCGAGGCAGGCACAGAACAGGATGCGTCGTACGGTCATGGTTCAGTCCAGGAGTTCAGGAACGGTCCGGGGAAATCTGAAGCGTCGCTACACCGTCATCCTGAGCGTGTCGAAGGATCTCTACCGAGCAGCCAGCCCGGGTCAGCGCGCGATCGGGTGTGGTACTCGGGAGAGATGGGCTGCGCCGTCGCGTCGCGGTCTTCGCCTGCGCTCGCCTGCGGCTCGCTGCACTCAGGATGACGGGGTGAAGGCCACTTAGCCAGACACGTTTGCACCCCGCCCTCCATCGGCCCCCGGCACCATCGGCAGGTCGAGGCCGCGGGCGCGCGCCGTCTCGATGGCTGCCGGGTAGCCGGCGTCGGCGTGGCGCATGACGCCCGTGCCGGGGTCCGCGGTGAGGACGCGCGCGAGCCGGCGGCCGGCGCTCGCCGTCCCGTCCGCGACGGCGACCATGCCCGAGTGCAGCGAGTAGCCGATGCCGACGCCGCCGCCGTGGTGCAGGCTCACCCACGACGCGCCGCAGGCCGTGTTGAGGAGGGCGTTGAGGATGGGCCAGTCCGCGATGGCGTCCGAGCCGTCCATCATGCCCTCGGTCTCGCGGTTCGGGGACGCGACCGAGCCCGTGTCGAGGTGGTCGCGGCCGATGGCGAGCGGCGCGTCGACCTTGCCCTTCGCGACGAGCCAGTTGAAGCGCTCGCCGGCGGCGGCGCGCTCGCCGTACTCGAGCCAGCAGATGCGCGCGGGCAGGCCCTGGAACTGCACCTTCTCGCGGGCCATGCGGATCCAGCGGTGCAGGTCGTCCTTGTCGGGAAACAGCTCGAGCAGCGCGTCGTCGGTCGCGGCGATGTCGGCGGGGTTGCCCGAGAGCGCGGCCCAGCGGAAGGGGCCCGAGCCGCGGCAGAACAGCGGCCGGATGTAGGCCGGGACGAAGCCCGGGATGTCGAAGGCGTCCGCGCGCCCGCGCAGGTCCGCGACCTGGCCGCGGAGGTTGTTGCCGTAGTCGAACGCGACGGCCCCCGCCGCCTTGAGCGCGAGCAGCGCGTCGACGTGCGCCTCCATCGCGTCGAGGACGGCCTCGTGGTAGCCGGGCGCGTCGGCGTCGCGCCAGACGGCGGCGGTCTCGGGCGTGGCCCCGCGCGGGAGGTAGCCCACGCGCAGGTCGTGGGCCGACGTCTGGTCGGTCACGACGTCGACGCCCACGCCGCGGCGGACGAGCTCGGGCAGGACGTCGGCCGCGTTGCCGACGAGGCCGACCGAGAGCGCGAGCCCGCGCGCCTTCGCCCCGAGCACGGCCGCGAGCGCCGTGTCGAGGTCCGTCTCGATGCGGTCGCAGTAGCCCTGCTCGACGCGCCGGCGGATGCGCGCGGCGTCGACGTCGATGCCGAGGAAGGCCGCGCCGTTCATGGTCGCCGCGAGCGGCTGCGCGCCGCCCATCCCGCCGAGCCCGGCCGTGACGACGAGCCGGCCCTGAAGCGTCCCGGCGCTGCCATCAGCGCCCGCGAAGTGCTGCCGGGCGACCTCGGCGAACGTCTCGAACGTCCCCTGGAGGATGCCCTGCGTGCCGATGTAGATCCACGAGCCGGCCGTCATCTGGCCGTACATCGTCAGGCCGGCCGCCTCGAGCCGCCTGAACTCGGGCCACGTCGCCCACTTCGGCACGACGTGGCTGTTGGCGATGAGCACGCGCGGGGCCTCGTCGTGCGTCCGGAACACGCCGACGGGCTTGCCGGACTGCACGAGCAGCGTCTCGTCGTCGCCGAGCCGCCTGAGCGTCGCCACGATCTGGTCGTAGGCCTCCCACGAGCGCGCGGCCCTGCCCGTCCCGCCGTAGACGACGAGGTCGTCCGGGCGCTCCGCGACCTCGGGGTCGAGGTTGTTCATCAGCATCCGCAGCGCGGCCTCCTGGTGCCAGCCCCGGCACGAGAGCACGGCCCCGCGCGGGGCGCGGACGGGCCGGGGGCCGGACAAGACGGCGGTCTCCATCGCGGATCGGGGCGGGTGTGCCGCAAGGTACCGGCCGCGACGCCCGCCGGGCGGCCGATGTGAGGGCCATCGGGCGCACACATGACGGACGGCTGGCAGGCCACCGGCGCGTTCTTCGGCGCTCACCCGCCCCGCACCGATGCTCAACGGACTCCTCGCCGCCCGCGGCCTCTGGACGGGCTCGACCCGCCTCTTCCTCGGCGGGCCGCCCGCCGTCTCGGCCTCCGAGGCCGCGCTCGCTCCGGCCATCGGAGGCCGCTTCTGGCGGCTCGCCTACTCGTGGGCGCACGACGGCCGCCCGCACGAGGGCGAGCTGCTCGTCGGCTACCAGGCGGACGTCGCGACGGTCCACTTCGCGGACTCGTTCCACACCGGCTGCGCCGTCATGGCCTGCACCGGGGCCGTCGGCGACGACGGCGTCGTGGACGTTGCGGGCACGTTCGCCGCGCCGGACGGGCCGGACTGGGGCTGGCGCATCGCCGTCGAGCACGTCGGCCGCGAGTCGCTGCGGGTGACGATGCACGCCGTCTCGCCCGGCGGCGAGGTGTCGCCGGCCGTCGAGGCGTCCTACGCGCCGGCGTGACCGACGGCCGCCTCGACGTCCGCCGCCTCGGCGGCCGAGAGCGGCTCCTGGGCCAGCATCGCGACGGCCTCCTCGATCTGGCCGACGCGGCTCGCGCCGATGAGCGTCGACGTCACCTCGGGCCGCCGGAGCGTCCACGCCAGCGCGAGCTGCGCGACGCTCTGGCCGCGCCCGCGCGCGATCTGCTGGAGCCTGCGCACGGCCTCGACGCGCGCGTCCGTCACGTCGGCGGCGCTGAGGAAGCCCGTCGGGCTGGCTGCGCGCGAGCCCTCGGGGATGCCGTCGACGTACTTATCCGTCAGCAGGCCCTGCGCGAGCGGCGAGAACACGATGCAGCCGACGCCCTCGTCCGCGAGCGCGCCGAAGAGGCCGGCCTCAGGGGCGCGGTCGAGGAGGTTGTAGCGCGGCTGGTGGACGAGCAGCGGCGTGCCCATCTCGCGCAGGAGCGCCGCGGCGCGGCGCGTCTCGTCGGGACAGTAGGACGAGATGCCGGCGTAGAGCGCCTTGCCGGCGCGCACGGCCTGCGCGAGCGCGCCCATCGTCTCCTCGAGCGGCGTGTCGGGGTCCGGGCGGTGGCTGTAGAAGACGTCGACGTAGTCGAGCCCCATCCGCGCGAGGCTCTGGTCCAGGCTCGCGAGGAGGTACTTGCGCGAGCCCCACTCGCCGTAGGGGCCGGGCCACATGTCGTAGCCCGCCTTGGTCGAGACGACGAGCTCGTCGCGGTACGGCCCGAGGTCCTCGCTGAGGATGCGCCCGAACGTCTCCTCGGCCGAGCCCTTCGCCGGGCCGTAGTTGTTGGCGAGGTCGATGTGCGTGATGCCGAGGTCGAAGGCCCGCAGCGCCATCGCGCGCGCATTCTCGTAGGCGTCCGCGGAGCCGAAGTTGTGCCACAGGCCGAGCGAGACGGCCGGCAGCTTGAGCCCGCTGCGGCCGCCGCGGACGTAGCGCATCGCGTCGTAGCGGGTCGCGGCGGGGGCGTAGAGCGGGAGATCGCGGTAG
>JAYWIE010000175.1:0-3870 GCA_043789155.1 Rubricoccaceae bacterium
GTGCTGCTGCCGACGCTCGACGTGCTCCGCGCCCCGGACGACCTCGCGGTGGTGCCGGGCGTCGCGCTCGCCGGCGAGCGGTCGGACCGCCGCGCGCTCGTCCTCGACGCCCCGCTGAACGCCATCGCGACCGTCGCCTTCGACCCGCGCGACCGGCAGGAGGCACTCCTCGCGCAACTCTTGCTCCGCGAGCACTACGGCAACAAGCCGACGTTCGCGCTCGGCGCGCCGGGCCGCCCGCTCGCCGAGTGGCTCGAGCACGCCGACGCCGCGCTCGTCCCGCTCGACGTCGCCCGCGAGGCCGAGGCGGCCGGGGCCGTCGTGCTGGACCTCGGGCAGGAGTTCGTCGACCTCACGATCCGGCCGATGCCGTGGGGCCTCGTCGCCGCGAAAGCCGGCGGGCTGCCGCCCTCGCAGGCCGCCGCCCTCGCCGACGCCGCCCGCCTCGCCGACCCCGACGACGCGCGCCTCGCGCTCGACGGCGTCGCCGCGTTCCAGCTCACGCTCGACGGCTACGCGATGGACGGCCTCGACCAGCTCGCCGAGCTCTGGTTCCAGACCGGCACCCTCGAGGACATCGCCGACGTCCCCTTCGCCCCAACGCTCGCCCCGCCCGACCTGGAGGACGACGAGGAGGGTTGAAAGGTTGAAAGGTTGAAAACGGTCGGCTGAAACAGTTCAGCTTAAAGCAGAACAATAAAAATATGTCATCCCGGACTTGATCCGGGATCTGCCTTTTCCATTCTGCAACGTGGAAAAAAGGCGAAAGGCAGATCCCGGATCAAGTCAGGTCCGGGTTTACCCGGCGGGATGACACGTAGAGAGGGGAGAGGCAGGTTCCGCCCCGTCGCCCCGTCGCCCCGTCGCCCCGTCGTCCCGCGCACCTTCCCCGCCGATTCGTTCGCGATTCGCGCGCCGCCGCGCGATCTTTCCCGTCGGCCCGCGTTCACCTCCGCCACGCCCCGACGACGATGACGCACGACGACCCGACGCTCGACACCCCGCCCGACGCGCCCCTCGCCGAGGACGACCTCCGCGCCGAGAACGCTGACCTCCGCGACCAGCTCCTGCGCCGCGCGGCCGAGTTCCAGAACTACCGCCGCCGCACCGACGCCGACCGCGCCGAGGCGGACCGCCAGGCCCGCGCGGCCGTCCTGCTGCCGCTCGTCGACGTCTACGACGATCTCCGGCGCTCGCTCGACGCCGCCCGCCGCGTCGGCACCCAGGACGCCGGCTCGCCCGCCTTCGACGCGCTCAGCCAGGGCGTCGACCTCGTCTACCGCAAGTTCGAGGCCGCCCTCGAGCGCTTCGGCGTGACGCCGATCGAGACCGCGGGCGCGCCCTTCGACGTCGACCTGCACGAGGCCGTGATGCAGCAGCCCGCGCCGGCCGGCGAGGCCAGCGGCACCGTCCTCGCCGAGGTCCAGCCCGGCTACCGCCTCGGCGACCGCGTCCTCCGCCACGCGAGCGTCATCGTCGCCCAGTAAAATGCGGTTTAAGGTTTAATGTCTAAGGATCAGGCGCGACGGCATTAACCTTAAACCTTAAACATCAAACCGCATTCATGCCCTCAGCGACCGACCAGCGCGACTACTACGACGTCCTCGGCGTGCCGCGCACCGCGACGGCCGACGAGATCAAGAAGGCCTACCGCCAGCGCGCGCTCGAGCACCACCCGGACCGCAACGCCGGCGACGCCGAGGCCGAGGCGCGCTTCAAGGAGGCCGCCGAGGCCTACTCCGTCCTCTCGGACGCCGACAAGCGCGCCCGCTACGACCGCTTCGGCCGCCAGGGCCTGAACGGGGCCGGCGGGGCCGGCGCGCCGCAGGACATGTCGGACATCTTCTCGGCCTTCTCGGACATCTTCGGCGGCGACTCGCGCTTCGACGACGTCTTCGGCCGCGCCCGCTCGCGCCGCCGCGGCCAGGGACGCCCCGGGACGGACCTCCGCGTCCGCCTCGCGCTCTCGCTCGAGGAGATCGCCGACGGCGTCGAGCGCCAGATCAAGCTCCGCAAGTTCGCCGCCTGCGGCCACTGCGCCGGCTCCGGCGCGGAGCCGGGCGAGCAGTCCACGGACACGTGCCCGACGTGCCAGGGCTCGGGCGAGGTGCGCCAAGTCGCGTCGTCGTTCTTCGGCCAGTTCGTCAACGTCACCCCGTGCCCGACGTGCGACGGCGAGGGCCGCGTGATCCAGCAGAAGTGCTCGGTCTGCGAGGGCGAAGGCCGCGTCAAGAGCGAGGAGACGGTGACGGTCGAGGTGCCGGCGGGCGTGGCCGAGGGGCAGTACCTGCAGGTCCGCGGGGCCGGCAACGCCGGCCTGCGCGGCGGCCCGGCGGGCAACCTCCGCGTCGAGATCGAGGAGGAGGAGCACGAGCACTTCGTCCGCGACGGGCTCGACGTCGTCCACGACCTCTACCTCTCGTTCCCCGACGCCGCGCTCGGGGCCGAGGCCACGGTCCCGACGCTCAAGGGCCGCGCCAAGCTCCAGGTCGACGCCGGCGTGCAGTCCGGCCGCGTGCTCCGGATGCGCGGCCGCGGCCTGCCCGAGGTCGGCGGCGGCCGCCGCGGCGACCAGATGGTGCACGTCCACGTGTGGACGCCGCAGGACCTCTCGCCCGCGCTCAAGGAGGCGCTCGAGCAGCTCCGGCTCGAGCCCGACCTCAAGCCGCAGCCGACGAAGGAGACCAAGCGCTCGTTCTTCAGCCGCGTCAAGGACGCCTTCGGCGGATGAACGCGGCCAGTGGGCAGATGGGCAGTGGCCAGTGGCAGAAATCGACACCCTCTGCCACTGGCCACTGGCTCGGAGGCGCAGCCGACGATACTGGCCACCGCCCTGCTACACCTCCCCGCCGACGCCGCGGTAGGACTGCCGGTAGTAGAGCAGCGGGCCCGCGTCGCGGCCGGCGACGAGCGACAGCACGCGGCCGATGACGACCGAGTGGTCGCCCGCCCGGATGCGCGCTTCGGCCGTGCAGGCGAGCGTGCCGATGGAGCCGTCGAGGCGCACGCCTGCGCCGGGCAGCACCGTCAGGCCCGCCCCGGCCGCCTGCTCCGCGGGCGTCAGGTCCGGCCGCGCGAAGTGCGTCGCGATGTCGCCCTGGTCGTCGGCGAGCAGGTGGACCGTGAAGCCGTCCGACCCGTCGAGCGCGGCGTGGAGCTGCGTCCCGTGCGTGACGTTGAACGAGACGAGCGGCGGATCCAGGGAGACGCTCGCGAACGAGCCGATGGTCGCCCCGCGCGTCTCGCCCGCGGCCGTGACCGTGACCACGACGACGGGGCTCGCCATCGTCTGCAGGACGGCGCGCAGCGCCGCGCCCGTCGCCCGGACGGCGTCGGGGTGCTCGGGCGCGCGGTCGGCGGGGGCCGGGTCGGGGGGGTGATTCATCGGGTCAGGACGTTCGAGCCGCGCGCCGGGTTCGCGCCAGATTCAGGCACCGGGGATCGGGGCCCCGCCGTACGCGCCGAGGCCGAAGAGGGCGAAGTCGTAGCGGACCGGGTCGTCCGGCGCGAGCGCGCGGCAGGCCTCGGTGAGCTCCATCGCGGCGCGCCAGTCGTCGGTGGGGCGCGTGAGCAGGCCGATCCGGCGCGCCTGCCGGCCCGTGTGGACGTCGAGCGGCACGACGAGCTGGGCCGGCGAGACGGCCGTCCACAGGCCGAGGTCGACCGGCCCGGGGCGCGTCATCCAGCGGGCGTACATCGCGAGCCGCTTGCAGGCGCTGCCCGTGCCGGGCCGCGCGAGGTGCTTCGAGCGCACGGGCGCGTCGGGCACGATCGCGCCGAGCGTGTCCGAGAACGTCTGGATCGCCGGGCCGATGTCGGCTGCGCCCGGCGGCAGGCCCGAGGCGAAGAGCGCGCCGAGCGAGCCGAAGT
>JAYWIE010000176.1:0-3860 GCA_043789155.1 Rubricoccaceae bacterium
CGAGCGCGCGCGCCGGCACCGGGTAGCCCGCCGCGGCCACGCCGTGGACGGCCAGCGTCGCCGCGGCGAAGGCGGCCAGCAGGAGCCCGTTGGCGCGCGAGACGCGCACGCCGACGCGCTGCCGCACGACGCCCCACACGAACGCGCCGTAGAGCACGTACGCCGCGAAGAAGCCGATGCCGCTGCCGACGAGGCCGTAGAGGCGCATGCCGGCCCACGTCATCGCGAGCGTCGCCACGCCGCCGACGGCCTCGACGGCGAAGTACGCGAGGCTCGTGTTGCGCGCAAGCACGACGAACGAGAGCGCCCACGCGAAAAAGCGGAACAGGCTGCCGGTCATCATCCACTCGAGCACCGGCACGGCCGGCGTGAAGCTGCGCGCGTACACGAGCGGCACGAGCACGAACGCGACGGCCTGCGCCAGCAGCACGAGCGGCCCGACGATGAGCAGCACGAGCCGCACCTGGTCGTTGACGACGCGGTCGACGTCGGCGCGGTCGTCGCCGATGGCGGCGAGGCGGGGGTAGTAGTCCTGCCCCATCGCCGTGAAGAGGAAGCCGAGGTAGCCCGCGGCCACGGTGAGGCTCGCGCGGTAGAGGCCCACGCTGTCGAGGTCAAGCTCGCGCAGCACGAGCAGCGGCAGCGCCAGCATCACGCCGGCCCCGACGAGCGAGCTGCTCATCTGGGGCAGCCCGAACGCGACGAGCGCCCGCAGCGCCTGCCGGCGGTCGCCGGCGTCGGGCCGCGTGCCCGCCGGGTAGCGGACGTGGCGGTGCACGAACCAGGCGTTGGCGGCGAGCACGACGAGCGCCGCCGCGGCGATGGCCCACGGGATGCCGGCCTCGCGGAAGCGCACGATCAGGGCCAGGTTCACCGCCGCGCCGAGCACGGACGACAGCGCGAGCGCCGTCGCCAGCGCGCGCACGTGGCGGTGCGCGTTGAGCACGTTCGTCATCACGCCCGAGACGACGGTGCACAGGATGCCGACGCCGGCGAGGGCCGCGCCGAGGCCCTGCCCGGCGTCGCCGAGCATCGCCGCCGCGACCGGCCGCCGCCACAGCACCACGGCCGCGCACGCGAGCGCGCCGGCCCCCCACGCGACGGCGACGGTCATCTGCTGGAGCGCCGCCGCGCGCCGCGCGTCGCCCGCGCCGAGCGCCTGCGCGCCGAGCCGCACCATGCCCATCCCGACGCCGAGCGACGCCACGATCGTCCCGATGCCGATGAGGCTCTGGAGCAGGCCGAACATGCCGACGCCCGCCGGCCCGAGCAGCTGCGCCCAGACCTTCGAGACGAGCAGCGCGACGCCGATCTGGACGACGGACCCGCTCGACAGAACGGCGGTGGCGCGGAGAGCAGCTCTCATCGGGCGACGGCGTCAGGCGGCAGCAGGTCGAGAATCGGGGACGGCCGCACAGGCCCGGACGTGGAACTCGGCTGCGACGCGGCAGGGCCTGTGGCCTGCGCCACGAGCCGCCGCTCCCGGTCCGCGGCGAGGCGGTCCGGGACACGGGGCAGGCAAGCGGGCACGGCAGCGGACATTCGGGGTCGGGGCGGGTAGCGGCGAGTCAGGACGGCAGCGGGGCTCCGGCGACGAAGGGCGTCGCGAGGTCGGCGAGCCGCGGGGCCGCGCGGTCCTTGTCCGAGAGCACCGGCACCTCGACGGGCCAGCGGACGCCGACGTCGGGGTCGTCCCAGGCGAGGCTGCCCTCGGCGTGGGGCGCGTAGAGGCCCGACACCTTGTACGAGAACAGCGCCGTCTCGCTCGTCACAACAAACCCATGCGCGAACCCCGCCGGGACGAACATCTGGCGCATGTTCTCGGCCGTGAGCTCGGCCCCGAACCACTGCCCGTACGTCGGCGAGCCGGCGCGCAGGTCGACCGCGACGTCGAACACCGCGCCGTCGAGGCACGAGACGAGCTTGGCCTGCGCGTGCGGCGGGGCCTGGAAGTGGAGCCCGCGCAGCGTGCCGCGGCCCGAGCGCGAGACGTTGTCCTGGACGAAGCGCGCCGGGATGCCGGCCTCGGCGTAGCGGTCGGCCTGGTACGTCTCGCAGAAGAAGCCGCGCGCGTCGCCGAAGACGCGGGGCTCGACGAGGAGGACGCCCGCGAGCGGGGTTTCGGTGACGGTCATGGCAGAGGGAGCAAGGGCACAGGAAACGCGCGGCGCGCGCGGGCGTCGAGCCAGATCCTCGCGGCGGAGCCGCGCGGGGCGCGGGCGTGCAGGGCGCGGGCGGGCGGGGCGGGCGTCACCGGCGTCGGGCGAGGTGGCGGGCGTCCAGCCACACGACGGCCACGACGGCCATGACGGCCTGCGCCGCGACGAGCGCGGCGGCCGTGCCGAGCGCGCCGGCGCGCGGCGTGAGCACGAGCAGCAGCGTGACCGTGACGGCCGCCTGGACGAACGAGAAGACCATGCCGTCGCGCTGCTGGCCCGTAGCCGTGAAGAGGTAGCCCGCCGGGACGCCGGCGAAGATCGGGACGAGCCCGAGCGCGAGCAGGCGAAGAACGGGTAAGGCTGCCGCCGGCAGGTCGCCGAAGACCAGCAGCACGAGCGGCTCGGCCAGGCGCAGCGCGACCGTCGCGCAGGCTCCGACGGCGGCCAGCACCGCCGTCGTCGTGTAGAGGATGCGGCGCAGCCGGTGCCCGCCGGCGTCGTGCTCGCGGCAGAGCAGCGGGAAGAGCACGATCCCGACCGACGACGCCACCATCGCCACGCCCGCGACGATGCTCGACGCGACCGTGAACACGCCGACGGCCTCGGCATCGGCGAAGCGCGCCAGCACCAGCGTCCCGGCCCGCGCCGTCGCGACGAACACGAGGCCGTTGACGACGAGCGGCCACGACTCGGCGACGATGCGCCGCGCGTCGGCCCAGCGGAGGCGGACGCGGGCCGTCCCGGCGACGCG
Source organism: Rubricoccaceae bacterium (assembly GCA_043789155.1). GTDB lineage: Bacteria > Bacteroidota > Rhodothermia > Rhodothermales > Rubricoccaceae > DASVSE01. The sequence continues at coordinate 2,911 of JAYWIE010000176.1, forward strand.
CCAGAACACGGCGGCCCCGCCGACGGCCGCCACGAGGCGCGCCGCGAGCAGCGCGCCGTAGACGGCGACCGCCCCCGCGCCGCCCCACAGGGCTCCGCCGACGCAGGCGAGCAGCACGGCCGCGCCGCCGGCGAGCACGGCGCTGTAGGTCCGGTTGCGGCCCGCGGCCTGGAGCGCCTCCGGGAACGTCCGCCCGAGCGTCTCGGCGACGACCGCCGCGACCACGACCGCGAGCGTCAGCGCGGCCCCGGCCGGGAGCGCGCCCGTCGCCCAGCCCGCCACAGCGCCGGCGCAGACGACGCCGTAGAGCGCGAGCGCGGCCGCGCTCTTGAGCGCGAGGTACGTGCCCGTGATCTCGGCCGCCCGCGCCGGCGCGACCGCGACGTCGCGCTTGAGCAGCGCCGAGAAGCCGTCCGTGACCGACTGCACGGCGAGCTGCCCGACGGCGAGGGCGACGCCGTAGCGCCCCAGCTCGGCCGTGCCCAGCGTCCGGTTGATCAGCACCCCGACGACGAAGAGCGCCCCGTAGGACACGTAGACCCCGCCCCCGACGACGGCCACGTCGGCCGCGAGCGCGGCGAGCCGCCGCGGCCGGCCCGGCACGGACGTGATCCGGCCCGCGGCTGCGGTGAGGTGCCGCCGCATCGTCAGGCGGGCCGCGGCGCTGCCACGCGGGCGTCGGCTCCGTCGCCGGTGGCACCCGTGCCCGCGGCGGTGCCCGTGACACCGGCGTCCGCCGCAGCGGTGCCGGCGGGGCTCAGGCTCGCGAAGAACTCCGCCGTCACGGCCGGGTCGTCGTGGAGCACGCAGAACTTCTCGTAGAAGCTCCGCGTGACGTAGCCCGCGCGGTAGAGCACGAAGAAGAAGGGCCGCATCCGCTCGAACGTCTGCTTGTACGTCGGGTGGAGCGTGTAGTGCGAGAGCGGGGCCGCCATCACCGCCGCCCACTC
>JAYWIE010000177.1:0-3846 GCA_043789155.1 Rubricoccaceae bacterium
GCCCCACCAGCCGAGCAGGCTGCCGAAGCCCTGCCCGCGGCTGTCGCGGGCCCAGTAGAGCTGCGGCGCGAGGTAGTCCAGCCAGCCGTTGCGTAGCCAGAGCCGCGCGTCGGCGTAGAGGCCCTCGTAGGCGTCGAAGCCGGTGACGCCGGCGGGCGAGCCGGGCCGCCAGATGCCGAACGGGCTCAGCCCGACGAGCACGTCCGGCCGCGCCGCGCGGACGTCGGCGTAGAGCCGCTCGACGAAGCGGTCGACGTTCTGCCGCCGCCAGTCCGCCCGGGCGAGCGTCTCGCCGGCCGCCTGCGCCGCGCGGTAGCTCGCGTCGTCGGGGAACGGGACGGTGCGCCCGCCGGCCTGGACCGGATACGGGTAGAAGTAGTCGTCGAGGTGGAGGCCGTCGATGTCGTAGCGCGTCACGAGGTCCCGGAGGACGGCGAGCGAGTGGTCCACGGCGGCCGGCTGCCCGGGGTCGATCCACTCGAGGTCGCCGTAGCGGACGGTCCACTCGGGGTGCGCGCGCGTGACGTGGCCGGCCGAGTGCCGCGCGCCGGGCATGGACGCGCGGAACGGGTTGGCCCACGCGTGGAGCTGGAGCCCGCGCGCGTGCGCCTCGGCCACGGCGAAGGCGAGCGGGTCGTAGCCCGGCGGCTCGCCCTCGCGGCCGGTGAGGTAATAGGACCACGGCTCGAGCGGCGAGTCGTAGAGCGCGTCGGCCGCGGGGCGCACCTGGAGCACGACGGCGTTGAGGCCGATCTCGACGGCGCGGTCCAGCACGGCGACGAGCTCGGCCTGCTGCTGCGCCGCCGGCAGGCCGGGCCGCGACGGCCAGTCGATGTTGGCGACGGTCGCGACCCAGGCCCCGCGGAACTCGCGCGCCGGGCCGGGCAGCCCGGCGACGTCGAGCGTCGGCTGCGCGTCGTCGTCCGCACCCGGCGTCGGCGCAGGCGTCGCGGGCGTCGGCGCGGCGGGCGGCGCGGAGCGGTTCGTGTAGACGACCGTCGCGCGGTGCGACTGGCAGCCGGACGCGAGCACGAGCGCGGCGGCGAGGAGGGCGAACCGGGGGCGGGTCACGGCGATCTCAGGGGTCGGGGGGGCGGCAAAGGTAGCCGCCCGCCCGCCTGCCCGGCCAGTTAAGACGGCCCGGCCGCCGGCCGATTCTCGTCCGCAAGCCTCCCGCCCCGCCGGCTAAACCCGGCGGGCGTGCCCGGACCTGACCTGATCTGACCTCACCTATGCCCGACTCCGCCCGCCTGCTCGACCCGGCCGCCCTGCGCGAGGCGCTCCGCGCGCACGTCACCGAGCTGCTCGGCGAGGACGACCCCGAGTTCGTCGCTGAGCTCGCGGCGACGTTCTGCGAGTCCGCCGCCGGGCTCGTCGAAACGGCGCGCGCAGCCGCCGAGGCGGGCGACGGCGACGCGCTGCGGTCGGCCGCGCACCAGATGCGCGGCAGCGCGCTCAGCGTCGGCCTCGCCAGTCTCGCCGAGGCGTGGACGCGCGTCGAGCACGGCCACGACGCCTCGCCGGCGGCCGCCCTCGCCGAGACCGAGCGCGCCGTCGCGGCGCTGGCCGGGTAGCCTGCGCCGCGGGACCTTCGCCCCGACGGCCGCGTCCGACGGCCGCACCCGCTCCGGCCCGCCCGCATGGCCTCCCCGCTCGTCCGCCTCAACCCTGACCTCTGGCGCTACCGCTGGCTCATCGGCCCCGGCCTCGTCTGCGCGCTCGTGTCGAGCCTGCTCGCGCTCGTCGTGCCCGTGACCGTCCGCGAGGCCGTAGATGCGATTCCGCGTATGGTCGCCGTCCACGGCCTGCTCCGCGGGACGCCCGCCGAGGCCGACGTCTACGCGCTCGCCCGCAACGCGCTCGTGCTGCTCGGCGCGCTCGCGGTCGCGCTGAGCGCGCTCTCGGGCCTGTTCACGTTCCTCATGCGCCGCCTCGTCGTTGTCGCGAGCCGTCACATCGAGTTCGACCTCCGCAACCGGCTCTACGCGCATCTCCAGACGCTCTCGGGCTCGTTCTACCACCGCTACCCGACCGGCGACGTGATGACGCGCGCGACGTCGGACATCGAGCGCGTGCGGCAGTACGTCGGGCCGGCGCTGATGTACCTCGCGCGGTCCATCGCGGCCATCGTGACCGCGCTCGCGGTGATGCTCGCGATCTCGCCCGAGCTCACGTTCTGGTCGCTGCTGCCGATGCCGGTCCTGACCGTCGCCGTGTTCTACGTCGCCCGCCTCATCCACGTCCGCACGGACGAGCGGCAGCAGTCCTACTCGCGCCTCACGAGCCGCGTCCAGGAGGCCCTCTCGGGGATCCGCGTCGTGAAGGCGTACGCGCAGGAGGAGACGTGGGCGGCGCGCATCGACGAGACGAGCCTCGAGTACCAGCAGCGCAGCCTCGCGCTCGCGCGCATCGACGCCGTCTTCCGGCCGGTCCTGATGGTGCTCATCGGCGCGTCCACGGTCCTCGTGGTCGCCGTCGGCGGGCGGCTCGCGATCGCCGGCGAGCTCTCGCTCGGCAACATCGCCGAGTTCCTGATCTACGTCACGATCCTGACGTGGCCCGTGGCGTCGTTCGGCTACGTCGTGTCGATGATCCAGCAGGCCTCGGCCTCGATGACGCGCCTGCTTGACGTGCTCGACGCCGCGCCCGACGTCGCCGACTCGGACGCGACGGACACCGGCGTCACGGCCGTCGAGGGCCACCTCGCGTTCGACGACGTCACGTTCCGCTACACGCCCGGCGGCCCGCCGGTGCTCGACGGCGTCACGCTCGACGTCCCGGCCGGCACCAGCCTCGGCATCGTCGGCCGGACCGGCTCGGGCAAGTCGACGCTGCTCCAGCTCGTCCCCCGCCTCATGGACCCGACCGAGGGTGCGGTCCGCCTCGACGGCCGCGACGTCCGCGAGGTGCCGCTCGCCGTGCTGCGCGGGGCCATCGGCGTCGTGCCGCAGGAGGTCTTCCTCTTCTCGGACACGATCGGCCACAACGTCGCCTTCGGCGCGCCCGACGCGACCGACGCCGAGATCCGGCAGGCGTCGGACGAGGCCGACCTCACGGCCAACGTCGAGGACTTCCCGGCCGGCTTCGAGACGGTCGTCGGCGAGCGCGGCGTGACGCTCTCGGGCGGCCAGAAGCAGCGCACGGCCATCGCGCGCGCGCTCATCCGCCGCCCGCCCGTGCTCCTCTTCGACGACGCCCTCTCGGCCGTCGACACGCGGACCGAGGCGACCATCCTCGCCAACCTGCGCCAGCAGTTCGGCCAGCGCACGGTCGTCATCGTCTCGCACCGCGTCTCGGCCGTCCAGGACGCGGACCAGATCGTGGTCCTCGACGACGGCCGCGTCGCGGAGCAGGGCACCCACGACGCGCTCGTGGCCCGGGGCGGGACCTACGCGACGATGGTCCGCAAGCAGCTCCTCGAGGCCGAGCTCGCCGACGCCTGACCCACCAGACCTCAGGCCAGCTCCTCGAAGCCGAGCTCGCCGACGCCTAGCGGGATGCGGGATCGGACGTCCCCGTCTGTCTCACTCGCCCGACGCCTTTCTTGACGTCCACTGCGACGTCCGGGGCGTCGGCTGCACCGACGTCAGCGGACGGCGTCGAGCATCCGGCGGGCCTCGGGCGCGCGGTAGCTCTGCTCGCGGACGAGCGCGCCGAGCAGGCGGACCGCCTCGGCGTCGCGGCCCTGCCCCAGCCGGATGCGGGCCAGCGCGAAGCGCGCCTCCTGCGAGACCGCCGTGCCACTGTCGGCCTCGGCGGTGATCGCCGCGAGCTGCCCCGCGACCGCGTCCAGCGCCGCGGCGTCGTAGTGCGGGAACAGTCCGAGCGTCGTGCGGCGCGCCCCGG
>JAYWIE010000178.1:0-14240 GCA_043789155.1 Rubricoccaceae bacterium
GACCGCGTGCGTCGTGTCGGCCGGAATGCCGCCCGACGTCACCACGAGCGCGTAGTCGCCCGCCGGCAGCGCCTGCTCGTGCTCGACCGCGTACGCGCCGCTCGGGTTGAGGTCGGACGCGGTCTCGCGCTCGTCGCGGCGGTCGAGGCGGATGAGACGGTACGCCGGCGCGATCTCGCCGGAGGACACGCGGATCGCGGTCCGCATGCCGGCGCGGATCGTGAAGCGGTACGTGTCGACGTATCGGTAGCGGTCGAGCCACGAGTCGTCGCCGAGCGTGCCGGCGACGCCGCGGCCGTCGGGCGCGATCGTCGTGAGCGGGAGCGGGCGGGCCTCGACGGCGAAGGTGCCGCGCGCGCCGCGCGCCTCCGACGAGACGACGAGGCGGTAGGGCGCGTCCCAGCCGGGGACGTAGCGCACGAGCACGCCCTGGAGGCTGTCGCCCGGGATGCGCTCGAGCGTCCGGTCGACGACGACGCCCGTGGGGCCGATGAGCGAGACGCGGGGCACGAAGTCCGCCGAGACGACGCTGATCACGACCGGCGCGTCCGACGACGTGACGACGCCGTAGACGCGCTCGTAGCGCCCGGCCTGGAGCGCGCCGAAGCCGAGCGTGTCGCCGCGGGCGTCGTCGCCGACGTAGAGCGTGTCGGCGCGCACGGTCGCGCCGGCAGTGAGCTCGTAGCCGCCGGTCGCGCCGGGGTCGCGCGACGTGACGACGATCTCGAAGCGGCCCGGCCCGCGCAGGTCCGGCACCTCGGCGCGCTCGCCCGTCCGGAGCAGCGTCGACGCGGCGACGGTGACGCCGTCGGGGCGGCGGACGGCGAGGTCGGGCGCGAAGTCCCCGGAGGCGACGACGACGGAGAACGTGGCCGAGTCGGTCGCGGCGTAGGCGTAGAAGTCCGAGAAGCGGTCGTCGGGGCCCTGCGCGTCGCCCGGCCCGAGCGTGTCGCGGACGCCGGCGCGGCTCAGCGGGCGCGGCGCACGGCGCATCATCGCGGCCCACTGCGCGCGCTCCATCGCCGTCGTCTCGTCGGGCGGGGCGTCCGCGGGGGCGGCGTCGCCCGGCAGCAGCATCCACATCGCGACGAGCAGGCCGGAGGCCGCGGCCGCGCCGGTCCAGACGCGGCGGCGCGTCCGACGGCGGCGCACGTCGGCGAGCGCGGCGGCGTCGAACGCCGCCGTGTCGAACGAGGCCGCGCGGGGCGCGTCGGCGTCAGGCACGGCGGCCGGGGCGCTGTCGCCGTCGGGCGCGTCGGGGCGGGCGGGCGTCTCGGGAGGGGGGGGCACGGGGGTGTCACCCGGACTGTGGACGGCCGAATCTAAACCCGCCGCCATCCGTCGCGCGCCGGGAGCACGCGGGGCGTACGCGGGGCGCGCGGTCTGGCCCTACTGCTCCAGCAGCGTGTAGCCCGCGACGAGCACCGCGATCACGACGATGTTGGCGATCGCGATGGGCAGCATGTACTTCCAGCCGAGCGTCATGAGCTGGTTGTACTTGAAGCGCGGCAGCGTCCACCGGATCCAGATGAAGCTGAAGGCGATGAACGACACCTTCGCCACGAACACGCCGATCTGCAGCAGCGTCAGCAGGACCGGCGGCAGCGCCGGCCCGAACCAGACCTCGCCCGGGATGAGGTAGCCGCCGAGGAAGAGCGTCACGATGACGAGGCTCGCGATCCAGAGGTTGACGTACTCGGCGAGGAAGAACATGCCGAACTTCATGCCCGAGTACTCGGTGTGGTAGCCCGCGACGAGCTCCTGCTCGGCCTCGGGCAGGTCGAACGGCGCGCGGTTGGTCTCGGCGAGCGCGCACACGGCGAAGATGACGAAGCCGACCGGGTTGCGGAAGAGGTTCCACCCGAGGAACGAGCCGAGGTGGTTCTGGCCCTCGACGATGTCGAACAGGCTCAGGCTGCCCGTGAGCAGCACGACCGACAGCGCGGCCGCGCCCATCGCGAGTTCGTACGAGATCATCTGCGCCGACGACCGCAGCCCGCCGAGGAGCGCGTACTTCGAGTTCGACGACCACCCGGCGAGCGTCACGCCGTAGACCGAGATCGACGTCATCGCGAGCACGACGAGCAGCCCGACGCCGATGTCGGCGATGGCGAGCGCGTGGCCCGAGGGCGTCCGGGCCCACGGGATGAGGCTGCCCGTGCTCATCGCGATCACGACCATCAGCGTCGGCGCGAGCGAGTGGATGAACTTGTTGCCCGCGGACGGCACGATGTCCTCCTTGAACAGCAGCTTGAAGACGTCCGCGAACGACTGCAGCAGGCCGAGCGGGCCGACGCGGTCGGGCCCGTTGCGCTCCTGGATCCAGGCCGACACCTTGCGCTCGGCGTAGACGAGCAGCGACGCGGTGACGAGGAAGACGTTGAGCATCAGGAAGATCACGACCGGCAGGTCGATGACGTCCCAGAAGGCGGCGAGCGTAGACATTCAGGCAGGAGGATCAGGCACCGCCAAGTTACCCCTCCCCCGCGGGGAGGTGGCCCGGAGGGCCGGAGGGGGTTTGCCTTTCACAGCATCGCGACACCCGGGCCGCGCGTCCAGCCCGCTGGCGCGGACAGCCCCCAGGTCAGGTCCGGGCTTGCCCGGCGGGTTCACCCGGCGGTGGGGGGCCGTTCAAAGACGCGGGCCGTAAGACGTCAGGCGGCCTCGGCGTCGGCCATTTCGAGCGCGACACCGAGCAGGCCCATCGCGTCGTGCGTCGCGCCCGTAAAGGCGGCCTGCTGCGACACCTCGGCCATGACGGCGGCGGGGCTCTTGTACGCCATCGCGTGCCCGAGACGCGCCGCGACGTCCGGCAGCACGGCCCAGCCCGGCAGCGCGTCGACCTTGTTGGCCTCGTCGTGCCAGCGGTCGAACGGCGTGCCGACCTTGTCCGTCCGGCTCTGGCCGACGCCCATCGCCATCGTGAGCGAGCGGTTGATGGACGCGATCGTCTTGGCGGGCCGCAGCAGCTGCGCCCGGCCGCCCTCGCTGACGAACGTGCCGACAGTCTCGACCGACATCGTCGTCGGGAGCACGACGGCGGCCGTGGCGACGCCGGCGTCCGTGGTGTGGGTCGCGTGGAGGATGACCGGGGCGGTGACCGCGTCCAGGCCCGCGGGGTGCAGGGCGTAGACGAGGCGCGCGCCGGCCGTCTGGCTCGCCATGAGCGCCGGGTCGAACGGCTCGAAGCCCAGCCGCTCGACGCCCGCCGAGTTCGGCGCGGGGTCCGACGAGACGAGGAAGCCGTCGCCGGCCTGCGTGCCAGCCGTGGTGACGTAGCGCGGGGCCGCGGCACCGACGGCCGCGGCGAGCTTCGCGAGCAGGTAGTTGTCCTCGACCGTCGCGTAGGGCGAGCCGACGAACAGGACGTCCGAGCCGGCCTCGCCGACCAGGCGCGCGGCCTCGGCCGTGGCGTCGGCCCACGTCGCCGCCGCGCCGTTTACGCGCGGGCCCGAGAGGCGGTCCGTGTTGTACGAGTCGAAGACGAGCCGCGCCGCGTCCGGCATCCAGTACTGGTTGACGTCGAGGTTCTCGCGCGGCGTGATCCGGACGACCTCGTTGTTGCGCACCCACACGTCGACGTTGATGCCGGTCCCGCCGAAGTCGCTGACCGTCGGCGTGCGCGACATCTCCCACGTCCGCGCCTTGAAGCGGAAGTAGTCCTCCGTGAGCGCGCCGACGGGGCAGATGTCCGCCGTGCACATCGAGTACGGGTCGTCGAACGTCTCGCCGGGGGCCGTCATCGGGTGGTTGCGGTCGCCCCGGTTGATGATCGTGAGCTGGTGCGTGCCCGTGACCTCCTCGGTGAAGCGCGTGCAGCGCGTGCAGTTGATGCAGCGCTCGGCGTCGAGGATGACGTTGGGCCCGAGTTGGACGCGCTTGGGCTTGTGGTTCTTCTCGAACTCGAAGCGCGAGCCCTCGGGGCCGTACTTGTAGGCCTGGATCTGCAACGGGCACTGGCCGGCCTGGTCGCAGATCGGGCAGTCGAGCGGGTGGTTGACGAGCATCAGCTCGAGGTTCTCCGCCTGCGCCTCGGCCACCTCGCGCGCCGAGTTCTGCGTGTGGACCACCATCCCGTCCGTCAGGTCGAGCGCGCAGCTCGGCATGAGCTTCGGGAAGTAGTTGATCTTCGGCGTCCCGTCCTCGCCCAGGACCGGTGCGCCCGTCGCGCGGTCCATCATCGGCGTGCCGGCCTTGACGAGGCACTGGCGGCAGTTGGCCGGCACCGACAGCGCGGGGTGGTAGCAGAAGTGCGGGATCTCGGTCCCCGCGTCGAGGCAGTGCTGGAGCAGCTTCTCGCCGGGCGCGAACGCGCGGACCTGGCCGTCGATGGTGACCTGCGGCATGAGGAATGGCGGGGGCCAGTGGCCAGCGGCCAGTGGCAGATCATGGAAATAGGAAGGTCGCACTGGGGCGCTGCACGGGCAGTACCACTGGCGCTGCGGCGGAGCCGCAGCCACTGGCTACTGGCCCGCCGAAGGCGCGATGCGTGCGCCCGTCGCGAGCAGCGAGACGGCGCGCGTCGGCGCGGTGATCGCGGCGATCTCGGCGGCGGTCGCCCCGGCGTCCTCGGCGAGGTGGCGGCGGCGCTCGACCGTCTCCTCGGCGACGCGGAGCGTCCCGACGACCTCAGCGTGGCGGCCGGCGGCGTCCTTGGGGAAGACGACCGCCTCGACCTCGTCGCCGCCCTCCTCGTGCGTCATCACGCGCAGCGTCTGGCCCTGCGCCGTCGAGAACGTCATCCAGCAGCCCGCGGCCTGGCAGACCTGCCGGATCGTGCCGGCCACGCGCACCGTCTGCCCGTCCAGGCTCGTCGACCGCGCGAGCGCGTCGTCCACGGTGATCGCCGTGCCCGCGGTGAACGTGCCGACGGTGACAGGCCCGGCCGCGCTCGCCGCTGCCGGCGCGCTGATCGTGGTCGGGGCAGGAGGCGTGGACATGCACGCGGACAGGGCGACGCCGCATGCAGCGGCCAAGAGAGTCGGTTTCATCGGGGTCTCCCGTCTATGTGATCGTAGTTAGGGCGCAGCATGCTGTGCCCGCGTGTCAACGTGGCGCTCTGCCGCGCGTCAGCGCGCGAGGACGGGCGCGACCGAGGCCCCGTCGCCCGCAAGATCGGCACCGGCGAACGTGGACGGCCGGCACTTGGCCTCGAACTCGCTGCGGAAGCGCTTGATGCCCCACCGGACGGGCCACGCCGCGGCGTCGGCGAGCGCGCAGACCGTGCGGCCCTCCATCTGGTCGCAGATCTCGAGCAGCAGGTCGAGGTCGCGCGAGTAGCCCTCGCCCTCGTCGATGCGCGTGAGGAGCTTCTCGACCCAACCCGTGCCGTCGCGGCACGGCGTGCACTGGCCGCAGGACTCGTGGTGGTAGAAGTGCGCGATGCGCCGCGTGAAGCTCACCATGTCCGTGTCCTCGTCGAGGAAGCACAGGCCGGCCGTGCCCATGGACGAGCCCGCCTCGCGGAGCGTGTCGGCGTCCATCGTCGTGAGGGCCGCCGTCTCCCACGTCAGTGGCGGCGTGGACGAGCCGCCGGGCACGACGGCCTTGATCTTCTTGCCGCCGCGCGCGCCGCCGGCGACCTCGAGCAGATCCGGGATGCTCATCCCGACCGGGTACTCGTAGACGCCGGGCCGGTTGACGTGCCCGGAGATTCCGTAGAGGACCGGCCCGGGGTGCTTCTCGGGCCCGATGCCCGCGAACCACGCCGCGCCGCGGTTCACGATCAGCGGCACGTCGGCGAGCGTCTCGACGTTGTTGATGGTCGTCGGCATGCCGAAGACGCCGTAGGACGCCGGGAACGGCGGCTTGACGCGCGGATAGGCGCGCTTGCCCTCCAGGCTCTCCATGAGGCTCGTCTCCTCGCCGCAGATGTACGCCCCCGCGCCGGCGTGGACGACGAGGTCGGTCGAGAAGCCGGTCCCGAGAATGTTCGTGCCGAGGTAGCCGCGCGCGTAGGCGTCGTTGACGGCCTGCTGGACGTGCTGGATGTAGCTCTCGTACTCGCCGCGGATGTAGAGGTAGCACGTCTTGATCGTCATCGCGTAGCACGCGAGCGCGATCCCCTCGATCATCAGGTGCGGGTTGTACTCGAAGATCTGGCGGTCCTTGAACGTGCCCGGCTCGGACTCGTCGCCGTTGCAGCACAGGTAGCGCGGCTTCGCGGGGTCCACGGGCGGCATGAAGGACCACTTCATGCCGGTCGAGAAGCCGGCCCCGCCGCGGCCCTTCAGCCCGGACGCCTTGACCTCGTTCGTCAGGCCCGTCGGGTCGAACTTCCCGTCGCGGACGACCGCCTTGAGCGCGTCGTAGCCGCCGTTGGCCTCGTAGACGGAGATCTTGTGGAGGTCCTTGACGGGCGGCAGGATGACGCGCTCGTAGGAGCGCCAGTCGCCAGCGCGGGACTGGCCCGTGAGCAGAGTGGGAGTGTCGGCCATGGGAAGTGGGACTAGATCAGCGTCAGGAAGGTGTCGACGTCGAGGCGTGCCTGCTTGAGGATGTGGGAGAGCGTCGAGCGCTTGACGGGCTTATGGGCCGGGACGGTGAGCTTGAGCGTCTCGTCGCGCAGGTGCTTCTGAAGGCGGATATGGGAGCCGCGCTGCCGGACGACGACCCATCCGTCACGCCGAAGCGCCGTCAGGATCTCGGTGTAAGACAGGCTCGGGACCTTGCTCAAATCTCGATCTCGGCAAGCCGAGACGTTGCGGTCACGACATCGTCGTCGATGGGCTCGAGGTACAGTTCGACGGCCTCGCGGATGTTGGCGAGCGCTTCTTCCTCGGTCTCCCCTTCGCTGATACAGCCGGGGAGGGACGGGACGAGGGCCGTGAAACCCCCATCGTCGCTCGGTTCGAGAATCACTCGGAGGCGCATTGGATCAGTGGAGCGCCGAGGAGACGGGCGGGATCATGGAGCCCGTGACGGCCTCGGCGTCCGTGCGGCGGTTGCCGCCGAGGTCGTCCTGGTCCTGCGGCAGCGTGACGGACTCGAACGGGATCTCGGTCCCGGCGCGGAGCGCGTCGAGGAGCGCGTCGACTTTCTCGGTCGTGAGGTTGTGGACGTACGGGCCGTTCGTGACCTGGAGCATCGGGGCCGAGCCGCACGCGCCGAGGCACTCGGCCTCCTGGACGGTGAACATGCCGTCGGCCGTCGTCTCGCCCTTCTTGATGCCGAGCCGCTTCTCGATGTGGTGCAGGATGTCGTAGCCGCCGCAAACCTGGCACGTGAAGCAGCAGCAGACGTCGAGCACCACCTTACCGACCTCCTGCTTGAAGTACTGCGTGTAGAACGTCGCGACGCCGTAGACCTTGGGGTACGGGATGCCGAGCGTGGCCGCGACGTGCTGGACGGCCTCGGGCGGGAGCCAGCCGAGCTTGCGCTGAGCGAGCCAGAGCGTCTTCATCACGGCCCCGTCGGGCGTGGCGTACTGGGCGCGGAAGACGTCGATCTGCGCGGCCTCGTCGGCCGTCCACGCGAGCTGCTCGTCCGAGAACGTGCGCGTGACGGCCTCGCCGGGCGGGTAGGCCGGCTTCGGCGAGACGTCGCGGGCGTGGGAGCCGGGGGTGGCGGGAGTCATGTCGGAAGGGAAGAGTGAAGAGGGAAGAGGAAGGAGGAAAGGCATTTCCCTCCTCCCTCTTTCCTCCTTCCTACTTGTCGGAGTCCCCGATGACGGGGTCGATGGAGCCGATGAGGACGACGGTGTCGGCGACCATCGCGCCCTCCATCATCGTCTCGAGGCCCTGGAGGTTCGAGAAGGAGCCCGTGTTGGCCTTGACGCGCCACGGCGAGCCCGTGCCGTCCGAGATGAGGAAGAAGCCGAGCTCGCCCTTGGGGCTCTCGATGGCCGAGTAGCACTCGGCCCCCTTGGGCGGGGCGACGCCCGTGTCGGTCATCATGAAGTCGTGAATCATGCCCTCCATCGAGTAGTAGACCTCGTCCTTGGAGGGGTAGGCCGCCTTGGCGTTGTCCGTGCGGACGGGCCCGGCGGGCAGGCGGTCCAGGCACTGCCGGATGATGCGGACCGACTGCTCCATCTCCTCGATGCGGACGTAGTAGCGCGCGAGCGAGTCGCCCTCGGTGCGCATCGGGATGTCGAAGTCGACGCGGTCGTAGACGAGGTAGGGCTCGAACGTACGGATGTCGTGCGGGACGCCGCTCGCGCGGAGCGTCGGGCCGGTGTAGCCGCGCGCGATGGCTTCCTCGGCAGACAGGACGCCGACGCCGACGTTGCGGTCCACCCAGATGCGGTTGCGATTGAGCAGCTTCTTCCAGTCGCGGACCTGCCCCTCGAAGGTGTCGCAGAACTCGCGGATCATCTTGAGGCTCGTCGGCGAGAAGTCGAAGGCGAGGCCGCCGATGCGGCTGTGCGAGACCGTGAAGCGGGCCCCGGCGACCTCGTCGAAGATGGAGTAGATCTCCTCGCGGTACTTGAACGTCCAGAGGAAGACCGAGAGCGCGCCGGCGTCCATAACCATCGTGCCGGCCCAGAGCAGGTGCGCCGAGATGCGGGCGAGCTCGCAGCCGATGGTGCGGAGCCACGTCGCGCGCTCCGGGACCTCGATGCCGGCGAGCTTCTCGACGGCGAGGCACCACGCGACGTTGTTCGAGTACGGCGACATGTAGTCCATGCGGTCCGTGTAGGGCATGAACTCCTGGTACGTCTTCACCTCGGCGAGCTTCTCGATGCCGCGGTGGAGGTACCCGACGTCGAGGAGGCACTTCTCGATGGTCTCGCCGTCGAGCTGGCACACGACGCGCAGCGCGCCGTGCGTCGCCGGGTGCTGCGGGCCGAGGTTGAGCACCATCGACGACTCGAGCGGGTCGCGGGACTGGTCGGCCGTGACGCGGTCGACGGGCCCGTCAGCCGGGTTGTGGTTGGCGTTGCCGAGTTCGACCTGCGTGTGGCGGTCGGCGAGGGCCTGGTAGATGGCGGCGTTGTGGCGCGGCCAGAACGTGAAGAGGTCCTCGTTGGTCCCGGGCGCGGCGGCGGGCAGGCCGGCGGTGTTGAGCGCGGCCACCTCGGGCGGCGCGTCAGACAGAGGTGCGGTGAGCGTGTCAGCCATTGGGTTGGAAGGTTGAGGGTTGAGAGGTTGAGAGGTTGAGAGGAATGGGTCAGAGTGAATGCGCGCCGGTGCCATTCCCTCTCAACCTCTCAACCCTGACACCTCTTAACCTCAGTCCGCGGGCAGGTCGCCGTGGGCGCGGGGGTACGGGTCCAGCGTGAGCTCGCCGTCGGACTCGTTCGGCGGCAGCGGGAGCGAGCCCGGGATGCCGAGCGTGGGAAATTCCTTGCGCAGCGGGTGGTACTCGAAGTCCTCGGGCATGTAGATGCGCCGGTGGTCCGGGTTGCCGTCGAAGCGGACGCCCATCATGTCCCACGCCTCGCGCTCGTGCCAGCCCGCGCCGGGCCAGAGGTGGACGACGCTGGGCACGACGGCGTCGTCCTCGTCCACGCGCACCTTGAGCCGGAGGCGGCGGCGCGCGGCGAGCGCGCAGAGGTTGTAGGCGACCTCGAAGCGGTCGGTCTCGGTGAAGCGGTCGATCGAGACCATGTCGGCCATGTAGTCGAAGCCGACCTCGTCGCGGAGGTAGGTGCAGACGGCGACGAGCGCGTCACGCGAGACGTAGATGGTCGTCTCGCCGGCGTAGAGCGTCGTCTCGCCGACGGCGTCGCCGAAGCGGGCCTTGAGGTCTGCGGCGAGGTCCGGGAGGAAGGTCGTCGGCTGCGCGTTGGGGTTGTCGCTCTTGAGGCGCTCCATCTCGCCGGCGAGGGCCTCGCGCGGCGTGAAGTAGAACTTCAGCGTCTGCGTGGTCTGGCCGGGGTCGACGGTGGGCCCGTCGTCCGGGCCGCCGCGGAGGGCGCGGTCGGGAACGGCGTCGGTGATCGGGTCGGGCATGGGCTCAGGCGAGGGCGGCGACGTCGGCGTCGGTCGGACGGGCGATGAGCGGCGCGACGCCGCGCGGCGCGACCTCGCGGCCGGCCTGCTCCTGGCGGAACTGGCGGCCGTCGTCGAGCACGAGCTGCTGCTGGTGGCGCGGGACGTAGTCGCCGGCCTGCTCGCGCGTGTCGTCGGCGACGGACTGCTCGTTGCGGATCTTCTCCTGGATGTCCATCAGCGCGTGGAGGATGGCCTCGGGGCGCGGCGGGCAGCCGGGGATGTAGACGTCGACGGGCATGAAGTTGTCGATGCCCTGCACGACGCCGTAGCAGCGGTGCATGCCGCCGGTCGAGGCGCACGCGCCCTGGGCGATGCACCACTTCGGGCCGGCCATCTGGTCCCAGATGCGGCGCACGGTGTGGGCCATCTTGTGCGAGCACCACCCGGCGACGATCATCAGGTCCGCCTGGCGCGGCGAGAAGCGCATGGCCTCGGAGCCGAAGCGGGCGGCGTCGTACTTCGGCCCGGCGAAGCCCATCATCTCGATCGCGCAGCAGGCGAGGCCCATCGGCATCGGCATGAGCGAGTTCGAGCGCGCCCAGTTGACGACCGAGTCCACGGTCGTGGTCAGGAATCCTCCGTCTTCGTTGAACATGGCCGTGCGCGGGGCGCAATCTGTGTGTCGGTGGGGAACGGTCGGTTTACCGCACTCGGGGCCCGCGGTTCGCGTTCCGGGCCATTTTCACTCGAGGCTGAAAGTGGGCCAGCGGGCAGTGGGCAATGGCCAGTGGCAGAGCGGCCGGAGGGTTTGCCACTGCCTGCTGGCTCGGCGAAGCCGAAACTGCCTACTGGCCTCGGTCAGTCCCAGTCCAGCCCGCCCTTGCGGACGTCGTAGATCAGGCCGACGACGAGGACGAACAGGAACGTCCCGATGATGCTCAGCGAGGCGAGCGCCGCGCCGCCGCCCTCCGCGAGGAACGTCCGGAAGGCGACGGCCCACGGGTACAGGAAGACGAGCTCGACGTCGAACACGATGAAGATCATGCCGACGAGGTAGAACTTGACCGAGTAGCGGTCGCGGGCGGAGCCCACGGGGTCCATGCCGGACTCGTACGGGCGGGCCTTGACGTCGCGGGGGCGGGCGGGCCCGAGCCACTCGGCGAGCTTGAGCAGCGTCAGCGCGAGGCCGGCCGCGAGCACGACCATCAGGAACAGGGGGGCGAACTCGGTGACCATCGGCGGCGCGTGTAGGGTCCCCGAAGGTACCACGGCCGGGCGGTCCGCCACGGACCGTGGGGCGCGCCCGGGCGTATCCTCACCGCATCTGGTGCAGGATTCATGCCGCACGCGCTCGGCAGTCTCGCCGCCCCGCTCCGCGAGCTCGTCGCGCGGAGCGCCCGCAGGGGCAGTGAAATCGCCACTGGCGGGGACGACGAGCGACGGCCCTGCTCGGCGCGCGTCCCCGAGCGGGCGCTCTCCGATCCGCAGAGGCTTTCGGAGCGTGCTCGCGGTCTCGTCTCGGGGCGCGGGAGGCGCGCCCTCGTCAGCTCGGCCGTCGCGCTGGAGCTGGCGACCGGGACGAGCATCGGCACGCGGGCGCTGCCCGAGGACGTCGCCCGCCACGTACCGGGCCGGACCGCGCCGAACGAGCGCGCCAGCGCGCTGCGGCGTACTATGCTCGAACAGGCTCAACGAAAACAAGGTGCTGACGCGAACGTGGCCGTGTCTGGTGCTCGCCGCCGTCGCCGGGTGCAGCCCGCCGGCGGCACCGCCCGCGACGCGCGCCGAGCCGGCCGCCGCCGTCGCCGGGCCGCCGGCCGGGCCAGCCGCGCCGCCGCGCTTCGAGGTCTACGGCGTGCCCGAGGGCCTCCCGGCCGACGAGGCGAACGCCATCGTCCAGGACCGGCAGGGCTTCCTGTGGGTCGGCACGTGGGGCGGCCTCGCCCGCTTCGACGGCGCGTCGTTCACGCGCTTCCTCCACACCCCCGCCGACTCGGCGAGCCTCAGCCAGAACTTCGTCCATGCGCTCTACGAGGACCCCGCCGGCCACCTCTGGGTCGGGACCGAGGGCGGGCTGGACCGCTACGACCCGCGCACGGAGACGTTCGCGCACGTCCGCGCCGGAAGGGTCGCGCTGCGGGGCGTCCGGGCCGTCGCGGGCAATGCCGCGGGCACGGTCTGGGCGGCGACGGCGTCCGGCGTCGTCCGCATCGATCCGGCGTCGTCCGACGCGGCGTCCGCCGCGCCGCCCTTCGCGGCGCTCGTCCGCGCGGCCGGGATGCCGGACCGTGCGTGGAGCCTCGTCGCCGACGCGGCCGGCGTGTGGGTCGGGACGCAGGACGGCCTCTTCCGCCTCGACGGCCGTGCGGTCGCGCGCGTCGCGCTGGCCGGGCGCATCGTGTTCTCGCTCGCGGCGAGCCGCTCGGGCGCGCTCTGGGCCGGGACCTATGCGGACGGCCTCTTCCGCGTGGACCCGGCCACGGGCGCGGCGACGCAGTACCCGGCGGACCCGGCCGCCCCCGGCGCGCTCGGCAACCCGTGGGTGCTCTCGGTCACGGAGGACGCCGCGGGCACGCTCTGGGCCGGCACCGACGGCGGCGGGCTGCACTACTACGACGCCGCCCGCGACGCCTTCGTGCGCGTTGTCCGCGACCCGACCGACGCGCAGGCGCTGCGCGACGACCGCGTGCTGGCCGTGTTCGAGGACCGCGGCGGCGTGCTCTGGGTCGGGACGCACGTCGGGCTGCACCGGCGCTACCCGCTCTCGCGCGTCGTCCGCCGCGAGCGGGCGCGGGTGGGCGTCGCGGCGGCGCTGGCGTCGGACGACGTGACGGCCTTCGCCGAGGACGCCGCGGGCGCGCTCTGGGTCGGGACGGACGGGGCCGGCATCGACCGCCGGCTCGGCGACGGCGCGTTCGCCCACCTCGCGCCTACGGCGGCGGGCCTCACCAACGGCAACGTCCTCTCGCTCGCGGCCACGCCCGACGGCGCGCTGTGGGCCGGCACCTACGAGGGCCTCTTCCGCCGCGACGCGGCCACGGGGCGCGTCGAGCACATGGCCCCGCGCGCCGAGACCGCCACCGCGGGCGACTTCTCCGCGTTCCTGGCGGTCCTGGCCGAGCCCGACAGCCGCGTGCGGGTCGGCTCGGCGACGGGCCTGCTGCGCCTCGGCCCGCGCGTGGAGCCGGCCGAGCGGGTCCGCTCGCCGACCGCGCGCGCGCCGCTGACGCCGAGCAGCCGCGAGCTCGTCAACACGCTGCTGCGCGCCCGCTCGGGCGCGGTCTGGATCGGGACCTACAACTCCGGCGTGCGCCGGTTCGACCCCGCGACGGGCGCGTTCGCGGTCTGGCCCGCCGGCGCGCGCGGCCTGCCCGACGCCGAGGCGACGTCGCTGGCCGAGGACCGCGCCGGCCGCATCTGG
The DNA here is from genome assembly GCA_043789155.1 of Rubricoccaceae bacterium. GTDB lineage: Bacteria > Bacteroidota > Rhodothermia > Rhodothermales > Rubricoccaceae > DASVSE01. The sequence continues at coordinate 13,300 of JAYWIE010000178.1, forward strand.
GTCGGCACCGGCGACGGCGTCGCGCGCATCGACCCGGCGACGGGGGCCGTCCGCACGTTCGGCGCGTCCGACGGGCTGCCCAACGCGGCCGTCCGCAGCCTCGCCGTCGACGCGCGCGGGCGGCTCTGGGCGACGACGGCCGCCGGGCTGTCCTTCTTCGACGCCCGCGCGGCCGCGTTCCAGACGTACGGGGCCGACGACGGCGTCGGCACGAGCGGGGCGCTGTTCGTGAGCCCGCGCACCGGGACGCTCTACGTCGGCGGGCCGGGCGGCTACCTCGCGCTCGACCCGGCGCGCCTCGCGCCGGACGCGCCGCTGCCGGCACCGGTGCTGACGGGCCTGCGCGTGGCCGGCGTGCCGGCCACGGTCGGGGCGTCGCCGCTGGGCCGGGCGCTCTCGTTCGCGGACTCGCTCCGCCTCCGCTACGACGACCGCGTGGTCACGCTCACGTTCGCCGCGCTGGACTTCGCGGCCCCGGCGACGCAGCGCTACTCGGTGCGCCTCGACGGCCTCGACACCGCCTGGCGCGACGTCGGCGCGCAGCGCGAGGCGACGTTCACCACGCTCCGCCCGGGCCGCTACACGTTCCGCGTCCGCGCGGCGGGCCGCGACGGCGTGTGGGGGCCCGAGACGCGGCTCGCGCTCGCGGTCGCGCCGCCGTGGTGGCGCGCGTGGTGGGCGCTCGCGCTCTACGCCCTCGGTGCCGCAGGTCTCGGCGCAGCGCTCGTGCGCACCCGCCGCGCACAGCAGCGGCTCGCGCGCCGCGCCGAGGCCGAGCACGTCGCCGCGGAGGCCCTCCGCGAACTCGACCGCTCCAAGAGCGCCTTCTTCGCCAACGTGAGCCACGAGTTCCGGACGCCGCTCACGCTCACGCTCGGGCCGCTCGACGACGTGCTCGCGGGCGAGTACGGGCCCGTCCCGGAGGCCGCCGCGGGCGCGCT
>JAYWIE010000179.1:0-3838 GCA_043789155.1 Rubricoccaceae bacterium
GTACTCGAGTCCGAAGCGTTCGAGCCCGAGCTCTTCGACGATCGGAGTGAGTCGAATCAGAATATGTGCGGACCCGCCCAGATCGAACTGGTACCCCGGGACGTGCTCGACCGTCGACACCGCGCCGCCAACGACGTCGCGGCGCTCGAACACGGCGACGCGGTAACCGGCCTGAGCGACATAGGCGGCCGAGACGAGCGCGTTGTGGCCGGCCCCGATGACGATCAGGTCGTAGTCCGGACGGGCGGCGCGGCGTGTGAACAAGGGCATGCGGGCAGCGGAGAGAACGACGGATACCGGGTGAGATGCGAGACGATCCCGCCGCGGGCGTCATGGATCGGTGAACTCCAGCGTGCGGTGCTACGCCTTGGCCACGGCGCGCCGCCTATCGCTCAGCAGGCAGGGCTACCACCGGGCGAAGCCGTAGCCGGCATCAGCGGTCACCACTGGACAATGCAACATAACGTGCCTTATGTTACTTGCCCCGTGCCACGCGCGCCCCATGTCTGACTCCTCCAGGCCGACCTCCGTCGCCGTCGTCTACTCGGAACGCTCCGCCGTCCCGGCAGCGTCGCAGGCCAGCGACGACGGCCAACTCATCCGGCTGTGGCTCCACGGCAAGTCGGCCAACACCCGCGACGCCTACGAGCGCGACGTGCTCGCCTTCGTTCGGTTCGCCGCCGACGACCAGCCGGAACTGACGCTCGGCGAGGTGACGCTCCAGCACGTCCAGCACTGGGCGGACCATCTGCGCGACACCGGGCTCGCCACGACGTCGCGCGCGCGCAAGCTCTCGGCGCTCAAGAGCCTTCTCAGCTTCGGGCACACGCTCGGTCACCTGGTCTACAACGTCGGCGCGGCCGTCTCGCCGCCGAAGAGCAAGGACACCCTCGCCGAGCGCATCCTGCCCGAGGTGATGGTGCACCGCGTGCTCGCGCTCGCTGAGGCGGCGGCAGACGGCCCCGACGCCACGTTCGTCGAGGCACGGAACGCGCTCGCGCTACGCCTCTTCTATGCGTCCGGCGGGCGTGTGAGCGAGCTGGCAGGCCTGCGGTGGCGCGACTGTGTCGAGCGCGCCCCGGAGCGCGGCCGTCCGACCGGGCAGGTCACCCTCTTCGGCAAGGGCGACAAGACGCGGCGCGTGCTGCTCTCGGCCGACACGTGGGACGCGCTCGAGCGGCATCGCCAGAGACCGGACGTTCAGACCGCCGACGTCGAGCCCGTTTTGAGGTCCCAGAAGCCCGGGCCCGGTGGGTCAGCACGTCCGCTGACGCGGCAGCAACTGTGGCGCGTCGTGAAGGCACTCGCGCGCCAGGCCGGGCTGCCTGAGGCTGTATCGCCTCACTTTTTTCGCCACGCGCACGCGAGCCATGCCCTGGACCGTGGGGCACCGCCTCACCTCGTCCAGCAGACGCTCGGGCACGCGAGCCTTCAGACCACGAGCCGCTACGCCCATGCCCGTCCGGACGACTCGTCAGCCCGCTATCTGGGCGTGTGACACAACGCAATAACGGCCCGCCAGACGTATCTGACGGGCCGCGTGGGCTCGAGCCGGACGGTGAGGACCGGTTAGTTGCCCTGGTTCTCGGCGTTGCGACCGAGGTCGACGTTCTCGTCGACGGCGTCAGCGACTCCCTCGGCGGCACGGCCGACGGCCGCGCCGGTCGAGTCGAGGCCTGCCCCGATCGCGTTGCCCGTGGCGTCGAGCGTCTCATCGGTCTCCGCGCCGGCGCTGTCGAGCTCCGTGTCGGCCTCGCTGGCGAGCGAGTCGTTGAGGTCGACGACGCCGTCCTGGAGCGAGTCGTCGTCGACGATCGTCGCCGTATCGCCCTCGGCGGTCGTCTCGGTATTGCAGGCGCTGAGGGCCGGCGCGAGCACGAGCGCGCCGAGCAGGGCCAGAGTGGTGGTCTTCATAGGGGTGTTGGGTGAGTGACGAGCCCCGGTATGGAGGCTCAGGTGGACTTCGTTACGCGGCAAGAGCCGGTTGCGTTTCGAGCGCCACGCCCGTTTCACGGTCGAACAGGTGCAGCTTGTCCAGGTCGGCGCAGAGCTCGACGAGCGCGCCCATCTCAGGCACAACCTGCGGTTCGACGCGCGCGACGACGCGCTCAGCCCCGACGCCGACGTACAGGATGACCTCGTTGCCCATCGGCTCGGCGACCTCGAGCACGCCCGAAATCGGCTCAGACATGCGCTTGCGGCCGGTCTGGTCGCCCGTGAGGTACAGGTCCTCCGGGCGGACCCCGAGCGTGACGGGTCCCCGCGGGACGTCGCCAGGCAGCGGGAGCCGGACCGGAGCACCACCGGCCGCCTCGGCCTCGAAGACGCCCCCGTCGGTGATGATGCCATTCACGAAGTTCATCGCCGGGCTGCCGATGAATCCCGCGACGAAGGTGTTGACGGGCCGGTCGTAGAGCTCGAGCGGCGGCGCGATCTGCTGCACGTAGCCGTCCTTGAGCACCACGATCCGGTCGCCCATCGTCATCGCCTCGACCTGGTCGTGGGTGACGTAGATCATCGTCGCCCCGAGCTGCTTGTGCAGCTTCGCGATCTCCGTCCGCGTCTGGACCCGCAGCTTGGCGTCGAGGTTCGAGAGCGGCTCGTCGAAGAGGAACACGGACGGCTTGCGGACGATGGCGCGGCCGAGCGCGACGCGCTGGCGCTGGCCGCCCGAGAGCGCCTTCGGCTTGCGGTCGAGCTCCGTCGAGAGCCCGAGGATGTCGGCCGCGCGCCGCACGCGCTCGTCGATCTCGGCGGCGGGGAACTTGCGCAGCCGAAGCCCGAACGCCATGTTCTCGAACACCGACATGTGCGGGTAGAGCGCGTAGTTCTGGAAGACCATGGCGATGTCGCGGTCCTTCGGCGGGACGTCGTTGACGACGCGGTCGCCGATCGAGAGCGTGCCGCCCGAGATCGACTCGAGGCCCGCGATCATGCGCAGCGTCGTGCTCTTGCCGCACCCCGACGGCCCGACGAGGACGACGAACTCGCCGTCCTCGACCGTGAACGAGGCGTCGTGGACGGCGACGTAGTTGTTGTCGTAGACCTTCTGGATGCCGTCGAGGTGGACGCGGGCCATGGGTGCAGCGTGGTGAGAGAGCGTGAAGATAGAACGCCGGGAGGGCGCTCGCGCGCGGACCGATCTTCAGCCGACACAAACCAGCTCCCGATGGAGGCCACGCCCCAGACTGTCCTGCCCCGCCTCGCCGTCGTCGGCGGGCTCTACGCCGGCTCCGAGCGCGGCCTCACAGCCGACATCCTCGTCGCCCGTGCGCTCGGCTTCGCGCCGATGCCCATCTGCACGCAGCTCGTGATGGCCGGCCACGGCCGCGTCACCGACGTCACCGACGTCCCGACCGACACCGTAGCGGCGCAGCTGGACCACACGTTCGCCACCGGGGCTGTTGCGGGCGTCAAGATCGGGATCCTGGGCGGCCACCAGACGGCCGAGATCGTGCTCGAGGCCTGCGAGGCCTTCGGCGTGCCGGTCGTGCTCGACCTCGTCGCGTCCGGACCGAGCGGTGAGACTGTGCTGAGCGCGCAGGGCATCGACGCCGTTGCCGCGCGGCTCGGCATTCCACGCCTCGTCACGCTGTCGCGGGCCGATGCCGAGCTCGTCACCGGCGGCGAGATCGCCAGCCTGGACGACGCGCAGGTGGCCGCGCAGCGGATCGCCAACCGGGGAGCGCGGCACGTCGTGATCCGCCTCGGCGCGCTGCCCTACCGCTTCTACGACGCCGCCGACGATCCCGGTCACGGCGCGGGCGGGCCTCCCCCCTTCTCGTTCGACCTGGCGTACGACGGCGAGGACTTCGCGCTGTTCGAGGCCCCCCTTATC
>JAYWIE010000180.1:0-3834 GCA_043789155.1 Rubricoccaceae bacterium
ACGCCCGCTCCGCCCACTGCGAAGCCGCCGTCGCACGACCTCCCGGAAGCTAAACCGGCGTCCGCCCGATCCCGTCTCCGCCCGCAAAGAAACCGGCTCTTCATGAAATCCCTGACTGTCGCCCGCCCGCTCGCCCGCCCCGACGTTCCGGCAGCGCCCACTGGCTCAGACATCGGAGGCTCCGATGCGGACGCCGCGACCGGAGCCGAAGACGTCCGCTGGAACCTGGCCGACCTCTACGCCTCCGAGGCCGCCCTCGACGCCGACCTCGCGCAGGCGACGGCCGACGCCGACGCGCTCGCGGCCGAGCACCGCGGCGCGCTCGCCGCGCTGGCTACGGAGCCCGACACGGCCGCCGGGGCCGCGCGCGCCGCCGCGCTCTACGACGCCATCGGCGACGTCCACGACCGCGCCGGGCGCGCGGCGACCTACGCCTTCCTCGCGTGGAGCACCGCCACCGACGACGCCGCGCGCGGCGCGCTCCTGCAGCGGGTCCGCGAGGCAACGACGCGCATCGGGCAGGCGCTCGTCTTCGCCGGCGTCGAGTGGGCCGGGCTGGACGCGGCGACGTCCGCGGCGCTCACGGCCGAGCCCGCGCTCGCGCGCCACCGCCACCACCTCGAGGTCGCGACGAAGGCGCGCCGGCACGTGCTGACGGAGCTCGAGGAGAAGGTCCTCGCCGAGAAGGACGTCACGGGCGCGTCCGCGTGGAACCGGTTCTTCGACGAGACGCTCGGCGCGGCCCGCTTCGACGTGCGCGGCGAGGCCCTCCCGCTCCCCGCCGCGACGGCGAAGCTGCACGAGCCCGACCGCGCGCTGCGGCTGGACGCCGCGGCCGCCGTCACGGCCGGGCTCGCCGAGATGGAGCACCCGCTCGCGTTCGTCTTCAACACGGTCCTCGCGGACAAGGCCTCGACCGACCGCCTCCGCGGCTACGACGCGTGGGACGCGGACCGCCACGACGCCAACGAGACCGACGCCGAGCAGGTCGACGCGCTCGTCGCGGCCGTCACCGGGCGCTATGACCTCGCGCAGCGCTTCTACCGCCTCAAGGGCCGCCTGCTCGGCCTCGACGGGCAGGACGGCCGCCCGCGCATGGCAGACGCCGACCGTTACGCGCCGCTCGGCGCGGCCGCCCGCCACGTCCCGTGGGCTGAGGCGCGCGCGACGGTCGCGGCCGCCTACCGCGCCTTCCTGCCCGAGTTCGGCGACGTCGTGGACCGCTTCTTCGACGGCGGCTGGATCGACGCCCCGGCCGTGCCGGGCAAGCGCGGCGGCGCGTTCAGCCACGGGGCCGTCCCGAGCGCACACCCGTACATCCTGCTCAACTACACCGGCCGCCTGCGCGACGTGCAGACGCTCGCGCACGAGCTCGGCCACGGCATCCACCAGTTTCTCGCGCGGGAGCAGGGCGTCTTCCACGCCGACACGCCGCTCACGACGGCCGAGACGGCCTCCGTCTTCGGCGAGATGCTGACGTTCCAGCACGTCGTGAAGACGATCACGGACCCGGCCGAGCGCCTCGCGCTGCTCGTCGAGAAGATCGACGACTCGATGGCGACCGTCTTCCGGCAGGTCACGATGAACCGCTTCGAGGCGCGCATCCACGCCCACCGCCGCGACACGGGCGAGCTGACGCCGGCCGACTTCGGGCAGCACTGGGCCGAGACGCAGGCGGCGATGTACGGCGACGCGGTCGAGCTCTCGGAGGGCTACCGCCACTGGTGGAGCTACATCCCGCACTTCGTCCACACGCCGGGCTACGTCTACGCCTACGCCTTCGGCGAGCTGCTCGTGCTCGCGCTCTACGCGCGCTACCAGGCCGAGGGCCCGGCCTTCGCCTCCAACTACCGCGACCTGCTCGCGGCCGGCGGCTCGGACTGGCCGGACGCGCTCGTGGCCCGGCTGGGCGTGGACCTCCGCGACCCGGCCTTCTGGGACGGCGGCCTCGACGCCATCGCCGCGCTCGTGGACGAGGCCGAGGCGCTCGCGGACGAGGTCGCGTAGCGCGGACCGGAAGTGGACGCGCCGGGCGGGGGAGGTTCGCGCGCGTACGACGCTTCTGGACGTGGAAGACGGGCGTGTGGACCGCAACGTCTAGCGTCCGCCGCAACGGCCGAGCGGGAATCCGGAAACAGATGGCCGATTCTGAGCTATCCTGAACCCCAGCAGCCGTCCTTCGGGGCGGCTGAGGATTGAAACATCCCGGTCCAGCAGGCCGCGCTCGGCGTCGACGCCCAGCAGCCGTCCTTCGGGGCGGCTGAGGATTGAAACCCCTGCCGGTCAGTGCGGGCGACGCGCTGGAGACACGCCAGCAGCCGTCCTCGGGGCGGCTGAGGATTGAAACGCGGCGACGGGCCTCGTGGCCGACCGCGCGAGCCGGTGCCAGCAGCCGTCCTTCGGGGCGGCTGAGGATTGAAACGAGGCCCTCGACCCGACCGACGTCGCCGCTCACGACGCCAGCAGCCGTCCTTCAGGGCGGCTGAGGATTGAAGCGAGACGCAGCGCGAGACGCTTCTCGCTTGGGCGCGGCCAGCAGACGTCCTTCGGGGTGGCGCTGGCCGAACCCTCTGCTCGACGCACCGTTGGAGGCGCTCACTCACCGCAGAGCCAATGTCCGATCCTCGCAACGTCGCCCACGACAAGAAGGTCATGGAGGAGAAGAAGCACCACGGCGAAGACCCGGCCGAGGGAGCCGCGGAGACGCCGCAGCCGGGCAAGAAGCCGGCGCAGATCCACGACGACGCGCCCGCCGAAGAGGAGGGCGAGGCCTGAATCCTGGCGCGACCGCACGCAGGTCCGTCCACGCCAGCAGCCGGCTTCAAGGTCGGCTGCTGGGCGTTCGAAGACTCGCGTCAGCGGCCCACGACTTGGCCCGCGCGGTGCTCTCCAGGGAGACGAATCCTGTCTGTAGGCAGTGCCCGCCGTGATGCGTCCCGGACGGGCGGGATGGAGTCGCTGGTGGAACGGGGGCGCGCCTCGCGAGCGCGGTGGCGGCGTCCCGACCTGACGGAGCGTCGCGCCGGGCTAGGGGGAAGGCCTCCCAGAAAGCCGGACGGCGTCTCGGGGGAGCCGCGGAGTGGAAACATAAATTGAACATCGTGACGCACAAGTGACATAAGACGTCGTTTCTTTGAGCCCTGTCCTCGCCGTTCCATGTGCGCCCGCTCATCGCCCACAGTGCTCCGGCACCGGGGATGCCGAATCAGCCGCTCTTCGACGCCGTGGATGGCGTGGAGGCGCACGCGGCCGGCGTGGCCCGGCGGGCGGCGGACTTCGCGTCGGCGTTCGGGTCCGAGCGCGTCGCCGAGTGGCTCGGGTGGTGGCACGACGCGGGAAAAGCGTCGCCGGACGTGCAGGACTATCTCTACGGCGAGACGGCCGCGAAGAAGGGGCCGGACCATTCGAGCGCGGGGATGCTGGCCGCGATGGACGTGCTGGAGCCGCTCGCGTTCAACATCGCCGGGCACCACGGCGGGCTGTCGGATCAGGATGCGCTGAAGTCCCGGGTCGAGCGTAAGCGAGAAGAGGCCCGCGTGACGGACGCGGTGCTCTGCGCCCGCCCGCTCATCGCGCCACACGCGCCAGTGATCTCGCCGGACGACGCCCCGGCGTTCGTCACCAGCGAGCACGCGGCCGAGCTGTGGCTCCGAATGCTCCACTCGGCCCTCGTCGACGCGGACTGCTTGGACACCGAGGCGTTCCGGGATCCGGCTGCGGCCCTCCTGCGCGAGCGCGACGGGGACCTCACGCCGCTGTGGGAGGTGCTCTCGCAGGCGCAGGAGGCGCGCATCGCCGGGGCCCAGGCCAGCGGCGGTGCCAGCGACGTCAACG
>JAYWIE010000181.1:0-14166 GCA_043789155.1 Rubricoccaceae bacterium
GCTCATCCAGCCGGTGGCGATGGAGGAGGGCCTGCGGTTCGCGATCCGCGAGGGCGGTCGGACGGTCGGTGCCGGCGTCGTCTCCAAGATCCTCGACTAGATTAGGGAGCGGGAAGCAGGGAGCGGCCAGCAGGGAATGTGTTCCCCGCTGGCCGCTCCCCGCGTCCCGCTCGCCTCAACACGGGCGTAGCTCAATTGGCAGAGCGTTGGTCTCCAAAACCAAAGGTTGCAGGTTCGATTCCTGCCGCCCGTGCACCGCCGGCTCCGCGCCGGCACTCAGTCTGAACCCGCCACAGGCGGACCCACTCGAATGGCAACGACGACACAGGACCGCGTCCCCGGCGGCGCACTCGGCAACTACCTCGTCGAGGTCCGCAAGGAGATGCGCAAGGTGAACTGGCCCAAACGCCAGGAGCTCATCAACAACACCGCGCTGACGCTCGTCGCGACGCTCGTGCTGTCGCTGATGATCTTCGGCGCGGACCAGCTCATCAGCCGCCTGCTGACGCTCATCTACGGCTGACCGCCGGCCCGTCCTCACTTCGACCGCTATGTCCCTAACTCGCACGCCCGTCCGCAAGTGGTACGTCCTCCGGACCTTCTCGGGCCACGAGAAGAAGGTCAAGGAGCACATCGAGCGCGAGATCGGCCGGCTCGGGATGGAGGACAAGCTCACGCAGATCGTCATCCCGAGCGAGACCGTCTTCGAGATGCGCGCCGGCAAGAAGAAGACGCGCGAGAAGACGTCGTTCCCGGGCTACATCCTGCTCGAGGCCATCATCGACCCTTACCTCAAGGAGGTCATCTCGGCCGCGCCGTCCACGATCGGCTTTCTCGGAGCCAACGGCGAGCCCGCCGCGCTCCGCCCCGACGAGATCAACCGCATCCTCGGCATGATGGACGAGGACCGCGGCGAGCAGCCCGAGATCCCGTTCAAGACCGGCGACGCGGTCAAGGTCGTCGACGGGCCGTTCAACACGTTCGAGGGCTTTGTCGAGGAGGTCTACCCGGACAAGATGAAGGTTCGCGTGCTCGTGTCGATCTTCGGCCGCAAGACGCCTCTTGAGCTCGACTATTTGCAGGTCGAGCACGAGGGGTGAGCCGTCCGGCGGCGCGCCGGCACCTCGGAGTGAAACAGAGGCGAAGCCGCCCCCGCTGCCCATTTCGGCGCGGGGGCGGCTCTATTTTGCGTGGCTGCCGGCACCCGGACCGGCCACCTCACCTCAGCGCGGGAGCCGCGCGTCTCGGCCACGAGACGTCGGCGACTGAACCGCACCCGACTCATGGCGAAGAAAATCGACGGCTACATCAAGCTGCAGATCAAGGCCGGCCAGGCCACGCCGGCTCCGCCGATCGGCCCGGCCCTCGGCCAGAAGGGCGTCAACATCATGGAGTTCTGCAAGGCCTTCAACGCGGCAACGCAGGACAAGCTCGGCACCGTCACCCCGACCGTCATCACGGTCTACGGCGACAAGAGCTTCTCGTTCGTCACCAAGAGCCCGCCGGCCGCCGTGCTGCTGCTCAAGGCCTCGGGCGTCGACAAGGGCGCGGGCGACCCGCTCCGCAACAAGGTCGGCAAGGTCTCGTGGGAGCAGTGCCGCGAGATCGCCCAGACCAAGCTCGACGATCTCAACGCGACCGACCTCGACCAGGCCGCGCGCATGATCGCCGGCACGGCCCGCTCGATGGGCCTCACGGTCGACGGCGCGCCGGCGTAATCGGTTGAGAGGTTTCGAGGGTGAAGGTTGAGAGGAAGATGCCGCTTAGAGTGGCTTTCCGCCTTTCCCTTTCAACCCTCCCACCTCTCAACCCCTCAACCTCTCAAAGCGGGAGTCTCTGCCACGTGCAGGACGTCTGAACCGCACAGACCACACCCCAATGGCCAAGGCCAAAGCAGGCAAGCGGTTCCGTCAGGCGATGGAGCTCGTGAGCCAGATGACGGAGCAGGCGGGCGGTGCCCTGCCGCTCGAGCAGGCTGCTGACCTCGTCAAGCAGACCGCGCGCGCCAAGTTCGACGAGTCCGTCGACATCGACGTCCGCCTCGGCGTGGACCCGCGCCACGCGGACCAGATGGTCCGCGGCTCGGTCGCGCTCCCGCACGGCACCGGCAAGTCGGTCCGCGTGCTCGTGCTCGCCAACGAGGGCAAGCAGCCCGAGGCGATCGCGGCCGGGGCCGAGATGGTCGGCCTCGACGACTACGTCGACAAGATCCAGAACGAGGGCTTCACGGACTTCGACGTCCTCATCGCGACGCCCGACGTAATGCCTAAGATCGGCCGCCTCGGCCGCGTCCTCGGCCCCCGCGGGCTGATGCCGAACCCCAAGTCCGGCACGGTCACCAACGACGTCGGCGCGGCCGTGACGGCCGTCAAGGCCGGGCGCATCGACTTCCGCGTCGACAAGACGGGCATCGTCCACACGTCGATCGGCAAGTCGTCGTTCGCGCCCGAGCAGCTCCGCGACAACGCGGACGCCTTCCTGAAGGAGCTGCTCCGCCTGCGGCCCTCGGCCGCCAAAGGCCTCTACGTCAAGAGCGTCACGCTCTCGACGACGATGGGCCCCGCGATCCCCGTCGACCGCGCCTCGGGCGTGGCCGCGACCCGATAATCCTCCCACCCAACCGGAAACCACCATGCCGCTTACCCAGCAGCAGAAGCGGGAGGCCCTCGGCGCGATCACCGAGCAGCTCGACGCCGCCAACACGGTCTACCTCACCGACTACCAGGGCCTCACGGTCGCGCAGGCCAACAGCCTCCGCCGTGCGATGAGCGCCGCCGACATCGAGTTCAAGGTCCTCAAGAACACGCTCCTCAAGCGGGCGATGGAGAAGAAGGGCGGCTTCGACGAGCTCTTCGACCAGCTCAACGGCCCCACGGCCGTCGCGCTCTCCAACGATCCCTCGGCTCCGGCCAAGGTGCTCAAGAAGTTCCTCGCGGACAACGCGCTCGAGATCCCGCGCTTCAAGGGGGCCTACATCGACGGGGCCGTCTACGCCGAGGGCAACCTCGACGTGCTCGCGACGCTCAAGAGCAAGGACGAGCTCGTCGCCGACATCCTCGGCCTGCTCCTCGCGCCGATCACCAACGTCGCCCGCGCGCTGAGCGCGCAGGGTGCCGGCCTGGCCTCGATCCTCCAGCAGATCGCCGACGGCGACGGCCCGGCCGTCTCCGGCAGTGCCGCTGCCGCCGAGGCTCCGGCCGCCGAGGCTCCGGCCGCCGACGTCGCCGCCGAGACATCCGAGGACGCCCCGGCCGACGCCGCTCCGGCAGAGGAGGCCCCGACGACCGAGGACGCACCGGCCATGGCCGACGCTCCGGCCGACGACGCCCCCGCCGCGACGGAGGCCTGACCCAGCAGCCGCCGCGGCAGCCCCGCTGCCCGGTACCTGACCCACGCTCCGCACCCGGCGGGGCGATCCCTTAATCCGCGGCGCAGCGCCCGCCCACATCGGGGCGACGCCGAGACCGCCGCAGAGACCGCCCTCAGGGCACCACAATGGCAGACATCAAGACCATCGCCGAGAGCCTCGTCAACCTGACGATCAAGGAGGCCAACGAGCTCCTGAGCGTCCTCAAGGACGAGTACGGCATCGAGCCGGCCGCCGCCGCCGTCATGGCCGGCCCGGCCGGTGGCGACGGGGCCGCCGGCCCGGCCGCCGAGGAGCAGACCGAGTTCACCGTCGTCCTCACGGGCCCCGGCCAGAACAAGATCGGCGTCATCAAGGAGGTCCGCGCCATCACGGGCCTCGGCCTGAAGGAGGCCAAGGAGCTCGTCGACGGCGCGCCGAACAACGTCAAGGAGGGCGTCTCGAAGGCCGAGGCCGACGAGCTCAAGGGCAAGCTCGAGGCCGCCGGGGCCTCGGTCGAGCTCAAGTAAGCGGGCCGCGCCGGCCCGCCCCGGTCCCGACCGGTGGTGCCGCCGCCGCGGCCTCCGCGACCGCCCGTCCCTCCGGCTGCCGAGCAGCGCAGGAGGGGCGGGCGTTCGCCGCGTCAGGCCGTCTCAGCCCTGCCGTCCGGCAGACCGTGAAGGCACGAACGCGTCGGAACACGGCGTTCCAGTCTCAGTTTTGATCCGTCGCCCGCGCCCGACCTGTCCGTCTGGCCTGCGCGCACGCTGAAGAAGGAGCCGGCGGACTCGGTGCGCCGAGGTCTGCCGAGCACAGCGGTCACCAATCCCAGGGGTACGCATTGAGCACCACCACCCGCACGCCGGCCGACGCCCAGAAGGGCGCGGCCTCGAATGGTATGACGACCGACCGACCGAAGCCTAAGGGCGAATCCACGCGCCAGTCGTTCGCGCGCATCGCGCCCGTCCTCGACTTCCCGGACTTCCTCGAGATCCAGCTCAAGTCCTACGAGGACTTCCTGCAGGCTGCCCTCGTCCCCGAGGAGCGCGACCACACCAAGGGCCTCGAGTCGGTCTTCTGGGAGCACTTCCCGATCACGGACACGCGCGAGCGCTACACGCTCGAGTACCTCCACTTCACGCTCGAGGCGCCCAAGCACTCCATCGAGGAGTGCCTCGCGCAGGGCCTCACCTACGCCCTCCCGCTCAAGGCCAAGCTGCGCCTCAGCGCCAAGGAGGACGAGGACGAGGACGAGCCCGAGGAGGCCATCCAGCAGGACGTCTACCTCGGCAACCTCCCCGTGATGACGGAGAAGGGCACGTTCGTCGTGAACGGGGCCGAGCGCGTCATCGTGAGCCAGCTCCACCGCTCGCCGGGCGTCTTCTTCGACCAGTCGGTCCACCCCAACGGGACGGACCTCTACTCGGCTCGCGTCATCCCCTTCCGGGGCTCGTGGATCGAGTTCTCGACCGACGTCGCTAACGTGATGTGGGCCTATATCGACCGCAAGAAGAAGCTGCCCGTGACGGCGCTCCTCCGCGCGCTCGACTACTCCTCGGACGCCGAGATCGTGTCCCTGTTCGACCTCGCCGACCAGGAGCCGGTAACGAACAAGCGCGCCTTCAAGAAGCTCGTCGGCCGCACGCTCGCCGCGACCCTGACGGTCCAGGTGAAGCACGAGGTCATTGACGAGGACACGGGCGAGGTCCTCCGCGAGACGACCGAGCGCGAGGTCCTCTTCCCGGCCGAGCACCCCGTCGCCGAGGAGGACTACGACACGCTCAAGGACGCCGGCGTCGAGACGATCATCCTGCGCCGCGTCGCCAACGACGACGACAACACGCAGCTCGACATGTCGACGCTGCTCAACACGCTCAAGAAGGACCCGACGCACTCCAGCGAGGAGGCGCTGCGCTACCTCTACGAGCAGCTCCGCGGGGCCGAGCCGCCGGACGTCGAGACGGCGCGGGCGCTGCTCGACCGCCTCTTCTTCTCCGATAAGCGCTACGACCTCGGGGCCGTCGGCCGCTACCGGATGAACAAGCGCTTGGGCCTGCCCGAGGACGTCACGGCGCTCACGCTCTCGAAGGCCGATATCGTCGCCATCATCACCGAGCTCGTCAAGCTCCAGAACGGCAAGTCGCAGGTCGACGACATCGACCACCTCGGCAACCGCCGCGTGCGGACCGTCGGGGAGCAGCTCGGCCAGCAGTTCTCGCTCGGCCTCGCCCGCATGGCGCGGACGATCAAGGAGCGCATGAACCTGCGCGACGCCGACAAGTTTACCCCGCAAGACCTGGTGAACGCGCGGACCGTATCCAGCGTGATCAACACCTTCTTCGGGACGAACCAGCTGTCGCAGTTCATGGACCAGACGAACCCGCTCGCCGAGCTGACGCACAAGCGTCGCATGTCGGCGCTCGGGCCCGGCGGGCTCACGCGCGAGCGCGCGGGCTTCGAGGTCCGCGACGTCCACTACACGCACTACGGCCGGCTCTGCCCGATCGAGACGCCTGAGGGGCCGAACATCGGCCTCATCTCGTCGCTGTGCACGCACGGGGTCGTGAACCAGTTCGGCTTCATCGAGACGCCCTACCGCAAGGTCGTCAAGGGCAAGGTCACGTCCGAGATCCACTACCTCGGGGCCGAGGACGAGGACCGCTACGTCATCGCGCAGGCCAACGCGCCGATCAACGCGGACGGCTCGTACGTCAACGCCGAGGTCCGCGCCCGCATCGGCGGCGACGTGCCGCTCGTGACGCCGGACAAGATCCAGTTCATGGACGTCGCCCCGAACCAGATCATCTCGCCGGCGGCGTCGATGATCCCGTTCCTCGAGCACGACGACGCCAACCGCGCCCTGATGGGCTCGAACATGCAGCGCCAGGCTGTGCCGCTGCTGCAGCCGGAAGCGCCGTACGTCGGCACGGGCCTCGAGGGCCGCGCCGCCCGCGACTCGCGCGCGATCCTCATCGCGCAGGGCGCGGGGACGGTCGAGTACGTCGACGCGACCAAGATCATCGTCCGCTACGACGAGACGCCTGAGGACGCCGACGCCGCCTTCGAGGAGCCCGTCCGCACGTACACGCTCGTCAAGTTCCGGCGGACGAACCAAGACACCTCGATCACGCAGAAGCCGACCGTCCGGGCCGGCATGCGCGTCGAGAAGGGTGACCTGCTCGCCGACGGCGCGAGCACGGACAACGGCGAGCTCGCGCTCGGCAAGAACGTGCTCGTCGCGTTCATGCCGTGGAAGGGCTACAACTTCGAGGACGCCATCGTCATCTCGGAGCGCGTGGTGTCCGACGACGTCTTCACGTCTGTTCACATCGAGGAGTTCGAGCACCAGGTCCGCGACACCAAGCGCGGCGAGGAGGAGCTCACGCGCGAGATCCCGAACGTGTCCGAGGAGGCCACGAAGGACCTTGACGAGCGCGGCATCGTGCGCGTCGGGGCTGAGGTGACCCCGGGCGACATCATCGTCGGCAAGATCACGCCGAAGGGCGAGACGGACCCGACGCCCGAGGAGAAGCTGCTCCGCGCCATCTTCGGCGACAAGGCCGGCGACGTCAAGGACGCCTCGCTCAAGGCCAAGCCGGGCATGAAGGGCGTCGTGATCGACACGAAGCTGTTCAGCCGCCGCAAGACCGACGCCGTCACCAAGAAGGCCGAGGAGAAGCGGATGGCCGAGATCGAGGTCCAGCTCGGCCGCGAGATCGACTCGCTGCAGACCTCGTTCTACGAGCGCTTCGTCGGGCTCATCGGTGGCAAGAAGGCAGGGGCCGCCATCGAGATGCGCGACGGGACCGTCATCGCAAGTGAGGGGGCCAAGATCTCGCGCAAGACGTTCGGCGACATCGAGCCGGCGGACCTCAAGATCCGCCAGCCGTTCACGACCGACGACGAGCTCAACCGCCAGGCGTGGAAGCTGCTGGCCAACTACCAGCGCCGCCACCAGGAGATCTCGGGCTCGGCCGAGCAGGAGACGTACCGCCTCCAGATGGGCGACGAGCTCCCGCCGGGCATCGTGCAGCTGGCCAAGGTCTACATCGCCAAGAAGCGCAAGCTCCAGGTCGGCGACAAGATGGCCGGCCGCCACGGCAACAAGGGCGTCGTCGCGCGGATCGTCAAGAAGGAGGACATGCCGTTCCTCGAGGACGGCACGCCGGTCGACATCTGCCTCAACCCGCTGGGCGTGCCGAGCCGCATGAACCTCGGCCAGATCTTCGAGACGATGCTCGGCTGGGCCGGGTCCAAGCTCGGCGAGACCTACGCCTCGCCCGCCTTCGACGGCGCGAAGATGGAGGACATCGCGGCCAAGATGCGCGAGGCGGGCCTCCCCGAGGACGGCCGGATCCAGCTCTACGACGGCCAGACGGGCGAGCCCTTCGACCAGCCGACGACCGTCGGCCAGGTCTACATGCTCAAGCTGTCGCACCTCGTCGAGGACAAGATCCACGCCCGCAGCATCGGGCCGTACAGCCTCATCACCCAGCAGCCGCTCGGCGGCAAGGCGCAGTTCGGCGGCCAGCGCTTCGGCGAGATGGAGGTCTGGGCGCTCTACGCCTACGGCGCGTCCAACGTGCTCCGCGAGCTGCTCACCGTCAAGTCCGACGACGTCGTCGGGCGCTCGAAGACCTATGAGGCGATCGTCAAGGGCGACAACCTGCCCGAGCCGAACGTCCCGGAGAGCTTCAACGTCCTCATCCGCGAGATGCAGGGCCTCGGCCTCGAAGTCAAGATCGACTAGGAGGGGATACGGGATGAGGGATAGGGGATAGGCAGACGCCTGTAACCCGTCCCTCTTCCCATCCCTGCGCGCGCACTCGCGCGCGATCCCCCATCCCATATCCCATTATTATGGCATTCGGCATCAAGCCCGCGCAGCCCGCGCCGAAGTCGGTTTACAACTCGATCACCGTCAGCCTGAGCTCCCCCGAGTCGATCCTCGAGCGGTCGTTCGGCGAGGTGCTCAAGCCCGAGACGATCAACTACCGCTCGTTCAAGCCCGAGAAGGACGGCCTCTTCTGCGAGAAGATCTTCGGGCCGGTCAAGGACTGGGAGTGCCACTGCGGCAAGTACAAGCGGATCCGCTACAAGGGCATCGTCTGCGACCGCTGCGGCGTCGAGGTGACCCAGAAGTCGGTGCGCCGCGAGCGCGCCGGGCACATCACGCTGTCCGTGCCCGTCGTCCACATCTGGTACTTCAAGAGCCTCCCGAACAAGATCGCGGCGCTCGTCGGCGTCAAGAGCAAGGACCTCGACAAGATCATCTACTACGAGTCCTACGTCGTGGTCAATCCCGGCTCGGCCGAGGCCCACGGCATCGAGGCCGGGCAGCTGCTGACCGAGAACGAGTACTTCGACGTCCTCTACCAGATCCGCGACGACAACAACCGCCTTGCGGACGACGACCCGGACAAGTTCGTCGCCAAGATCGGCGGCGAGGCCGTCGAGGAGCTCCTGAAGCGCCTCGACCTGGACTCGCTCGCGGTCGAGCTCCGCTTCCAGGCGCGGACCGAGACGAGCCAGCAGCGCAAGGCGGACGCCCTGAAGCGGCTCGGCATCGTCGAGTCGCTGCGCGAGGCGTCGCTCAAGACCGAGAACCGCCCCGAGTGGATGGTCATGAAGGTCATCCCGGTGATCCCGCCGGAGCTGCGCCCGCTCGTCCCGCTCGAGGGCGGCCGCTTCGCGACGTCGGACCTCAACGACCTCTACCGGCGCGTCATCATCCGCAACAACCGACTGAAGCGGCTCATCGACATCAAGGCCCCCGAGGTCATCCTTCGCAACGAGAAGCGGATGCTCCAGGAGGCCGTGGACTCGCTGTTCGACAACTCGCGCAAGGCCAACGCCGTGCGGAGCGACTCGAACCGCGCGCTGAAGTCCCTGTCCGACATGCTCAAGGGCAAGCAGGGGCGCTTCCGCCAGAACCTGCTCGGCAAGCGCGTCGACTACTCGGGCCGCTCGGTCATCGTCGTCGGCCCGGAGCTCGGCCTGCACCAGTGCGGCCTGCCGAAGGAGATGGCGGTCGAGCTGTTCAAGCCGTTCATCATCCGCAAGCTTATCGAGCGCGGGATCGTCAAGACGGTCAAGTCGGCAAAGAAGGTCGTCGACCGCCGTACGGCAGACGTCTTCGATATCCTGGAGAAGGTCATCGACGGGCACCCCGTGCTCCTCAACCGCGCCCCGACGCTGCACCGGCTCGGCATCCAGGCGTTCCAGCCGGTCCTCATCGAGGGCAAGGCGATCCGCCTGCACCCGCTCGTCACGACGGCCTTCAACGCCGACTTCGACGGCGACCAGATGGCGGTCCACCTGCCGCTGAGCAACGCGGCCGTCATCGAGGCGTCGATCCTGATGCTGGCCTCGCACAACATCCTGAGCCCGGCCAACGGCGACCCGATCACGGTCCCGAGCCAGGACATGGTGCTCGGCATGTACTACATGACGAAGTCGCGCGAGGGCGCGAAGGGCGAGGGCATGCGCTTCGGCTCGACGCAGGAGGTCCGGCAGGCCTTCGACCAGGGCGCGGTCGCGCTCCACACGCAGATCAAGCTGCGCCTCGTCGAGGACGCCTACGACGGGCCCGGCAAGGCAGGCGAGACCATCGACACGACGGTCGGCCGCGCGCTCTTCAACGACATCGTGCCCGAGGGCGTCGGCTACATCAACGCCGTCCTGACCAAGAAGAACCTCCGGGGCATCATCTCGGGCGTCTTCAAGGCCACCAACTTCCCCAAGACGGCGCGCTTCCTCGACGACGTCAAGGACCTCGGCTTCCAGCAGGCCATGCTCGGGGGGCTCAGCTTCTCGATCTCGGACATCGTGGTGCCGGAGGCCAAGACGACGCTCATCACGGCCGCCGACGAAGAGGTGGCCAAGGTGCGGTCGGACTACGACAACGGCTTCATCACCGAGTCCGAGCGCTACAACAAGGTCATCGACATCTGGACGTCGACGAACAACGAGATCTCGAACGTCCTCTACGAGACGCTCAAGGAGGACCAGGCCGGCTTCAACGCCATCTACATGATGGCGGACTCGGGCGCGCGTGGCTCGCGCGAGCAGATCCGCCAGCTCGGCGGCATGCGCGGCCTCATGGCCAAGCCGCAGAAGTCCATCGCCGGCGCGTCGAACGAGATCATCGAGTCGCCGATCAAGTCCAACTTCAAGGAGGGCCTCAACGTCGCCGAGTACTTCATCTCGACGCACGGCGCGCGCAAGGGCCTCGCGGACACCGCCCTCAAGACGGCCGACGCGGGCTACCTCACGCGCCGCCTCGTGGACGTGTCGCAGGACATGACGATCACGCAGCACGACTGCGGCACGCTGCGCGGCGTGCGCATGGAGGCGCTCAAGGACAACGAGGACATCGTCGAGGCGCTCTACGAGCGCATCCTCGGCCGCGTGTCGGTCCACGACGTCCGCGACCCGCAGACGGACGCGGTCATCGTGACCCGCAACGGCCTCATCACCGAGGCCATCGCGGACGCCATCGTCGCGACGGCGATCGAGACGGTCGAGATCCGGTCGGTGCTCGCGTGCGAGGCCCCGCGCGGGGTCTGCGCGCTGTGCTACGGCCGCGACCTCTCCAACGGCCGTCTCGTGCAGATCGGCGAGGCCGTCGGCGTCATCGCGGCGCAGTCGGTCGGCGAGCCGGGCACGCAGCTCACGCTGCGCACCTTCCACATCGGTGGCACGGCGAGCCGTATCGCGGCCGAGAGCACGATCGAGGCCAAGTTCGGCGGCACGATCGCGTTCGAAAACTTGCGGACGGTCGGCCGCGCCAGCGGCGGCAGCACGACCGCGATCGCGCTCGGCCGCTCGGGCGAGATCCGCGTGCTCGACGAGAACGGCACCCAGCTCATCGCCTACACCGTGCCCTACGGCGCGGGCGTGGCGGTGAAGGAGGGCCAGACGGTCGAGAAGGGCGACACGATCGCCTCGTGGGACCCGTACAACTCAGTCATCATCGCCGAGTCCGGCGGCACGATCCGCTTCCAGGACGTCATCGACGGCACGACGTACCGCGAGGAGTCCGACGAGCAGACCGGCTTCCGCGAGAAGGTCATCACCGAGTCGCGCGAGAAGAACCTCACGCCCGCCCTCGTGATCGAGGGGGCTGAGGGCCGCCGCGAGTACACGATGCCCGTCCGCGCCCGCCTCCAGGTGGACGCCGGCGAGAAGATCGAGCCGGGCAAGATCCTCGCGAAGCTGCCGCGCCAGTCCGCGAAGACGCGCGACATCACCGGTGGTCTCCCCCGAGTGATCGAGCTCTTCGAGGCCCGCCAGCCGTCCGACCCCGCGGTCGTGACGGAGATCGACGGCGTGATCAGCTTCGGCGGCCGCAAGCGCGGCAGCCAGGAGGTGACCGTGACGAGCCGCGACGGCGAGACGGAGCGCACCTACCTCGTGTCGCTCTCGAAGCACCTGCTCGTGCACGAGAACGACTTCGTGCGGGCCGGCGAGGCGCTCTCGGACGGCCAGATCTCGCCGCAGGACATCCTCTCGATCCTCGGGCCGACGGCGGTCCAGGAGTACCTCGTCAATGAGGTCCAGGAGGTTTACCGCCTCCAGGGCGTCACGATCAACGACAAGCACATCGAGACCGTCGTGCGGCAGATGATGCAGAAGGTCCGGATCTCGGACCCGGGCGACGCCGCCTTCCTCGAGGGCGCGCTCATCGACCGGATGGTGCTCGAGGCGGCCAACGACGAGCTCTACGACACGTTCGTCGTGACCGAGGCGTCGGAGTCCGCGCTCCGCGTCGGCGAGGTCGTCACGCGGCGGCAGCTGCGCGAGGCCTCGTCGGAGATGCGCCGCACGGACAAGGCGGAGGTCGAGGTGCGCGACGCGCAGCTCGCCGTCGCCGAGCCGGTCCTGTTGGGCATCACCGCGGCCGCGCTCGCGACGGACTCGTACCTCTCGGCGGCGTCCTTCCAGGAGACGACGAAGGTGCTGACCGACGCGGCCATCGCGGCCAAGTCAGACCCGCTGCTCGGGCTCAAGGAGAACGTCATCATCGGGCACAACGTCCCGGTGGGCACGGGCCTGAAGGCGTACCTGAACCTCGTGGTCGGGTCGCGGGACGAGCTCGAGGCGCTCAACGCGGCCAACGAGCTGCTAGACCGCGGCCGGGACGCGCAGGGCGACGGCTTCACGCTGCCCTCGGGCGGCGACGCCGACGCGCTCGCCGAGATCAACCGCCGCCTAGGCTGATCTGGCAGGTTCTGGAAAGACGGACGCGCCCCGGCTGCCTTCTGGCGGCCGGGGCGCTCTGTTCTGGCCTGAGCGTCACGTCTTCTGGGGCTGCTTGCGCGCGGCCGGGAAGAGGACGTTGTTGAGGATGAGCCGGTAGCCCGGCGAGTTGCGGAACAGCGACAGGTCCGTCGGCGGGTCGCCGACGTAGTGCTGGTAGTCCTCGGGGTCGTGACCGCCGTAGAAGGCGAAGAAGCCCTGCCCGGCCGGGCCGTAGAGGTACCGGACGGAGCCCGTCACCGGCGACTGCCCGAGCACGACGACGCCCGGCTTGACCGCCGACGCCCGGAAGGCCGTCGTCTGGCCCATGAAGCCGCGCACGGACGCGACGTGGTTCTGCGTCAGCATCGCCGGCACGGGGTCCACGCGCGCGGCGAAGTCGAACAGCGTGAAATAGTCCGTCGCCTCGGTGCGCAGCTCGGGCGGCGGCGGCGCGTCGATGTCGCCGTGCGAGTACTGTGTGGCGACGACGTTAGGCGTGAAGTTCCGGAAGGCGAGCGTGCGCGAGAAGTCGAGGTGGCTCGCGAAGCCCGCGTCGACGGGCGTGCCGTCGATCTCGGGCGGCACGATGTCCGTGCCTGCCGCAGCAAGGGCGTAGTCGAACGTGTCGGCCCCGGCGCACATCGCGAAGAGGAAGCCGCCACCCTCGACGTAGGCGCGGATCGTCTCGGCGACGGCGAGCTTCATCAGCGGGACCGTCGCGAAGCCGTGCTCGTGCGCCGACGCCTCGGCCGTCGCCTGCTGCTCCTGGTACCACGCCGCGCCGGCGTACTGGCCGTAGAACTTGCCGTACTGGCCCGTAAAGTCTTCGTGGTGCAGATGGACCCACTCGAACTCGCCGAGCCGCCCGGCGAGGACGTCGTCGTCGTAGATCTGCTCGTACGGGACCTCGGCGTAGGTGAGGGCCAGCAGGACCGCGTCGTCCCACGGCAGCGTCTGCGTCGGCGCGTAGACGGCGATGCGCGGGACGCGCTCGAGGCGGACCGCGGCCGTGTTGGCGGGCCCGGACTCGGCCTCGGCGACGAGCGCGGGGCCATTTGCCGGCTCGAACGAGACGCCGCGCACGCGCAGCTCGTCCTGGAACGCGGCGTCGGCCGGGGCGACGAAGGCCCCGCCGCGGACGTTCAGCAGCCAGTCCACCTGGATGCCGTGCTGGAGCGCCCAGTAGACGGCCCCGTAGGCCTTGAGGTGGTCCGTCTGCGCGTCGTCCATCGGCACGAGCACGGACTGGGCGCGGACGGCCGGGGCGAGCAGGAGCAGGAGCAGGGCGAGACGCATCGAAACGAGGAATGCGGTTTAAGGTTTGATGTTTAAGGTTGATGCGATGCCCTTATACATCAAACCTTAAACCGGTCATCAGGAGTTCGCCCGCATGGCCCGGAGGCGCTCGCGCGCGTCGGGGGCGAAGAGGGAGCCGGGGTAGCGCTCGAGCAGCAGGGCGAGGCGCGCCATCGCGGCCGTCCGGTCGGCGAGGTCGTCCCCGGCGATGTCCGCCTGGAGGACGAGCGCGCGGTCGCAGAAGAACGAGAGCGGGACGTCGGCCGCGAGGCGGTCCAGCG
>JAYWIE010000182.1:0-3823 GCA_043789155.1 Rubricoccaceae bacterium
GAACGTCGAGACCTCGGTCTGCGTGTCGTGCGTCATCGCGGGCGCGCTTATCGTGGACTCGCCGTCCGTGACGCGCGCGCCCGTCTGCGCCTCGGCGACGCGCGTGTCCGAGTGGTAGAGCACGGTCTCGGCCGTGAGCGTGTTGCGGCCCGAGACGACGCGGACGCCGCCGCGCAGCGTCACGAGCGCCTGCCGCTCGTCGTAGACGGCCGAGCGCGCCGAGAGCAGCGTCGTGTCCTGCCGCAGGCGGACGTTGCCGTCGAGGCGGCGCACGACGCCGAGCGAGTCCGTCTCGACGGTCACGAGGTCGGCGTTGAGGATCTCGACCAGGCGCGTCTGAGCATGAGAGGAAGGAGGAAGGAGGAAGGAGGAAAGACACAGAGCGAGCAGGCTGAGCACGCGCATCGGGCCAGCCCTCCTGCTGCGCGTGACGGAGCCGGACGCGGCGGGACGTGCGCCGAGTCCATCTGCCCTCCTCCCTTTTCCCTCCTCCCTGCAGTTCCCCCTCATTGCCGCACCTCAATCTGGCCGGTCGCGCGGCGGAACGAGTAGCGCCGCAGGTCCGCCGTCGCGTCGAGGCCGACGCCGCGGACGCGCTCGCCGGGGCCGTCGAAGGCGAACGCGCCGGGCGCGCGGAAGCGGCCTGCGGCCTCGTCCCACACGACCGTGCCGGCGTCGAGCGTGCGCCCGCCCGAGGCGTCCACGTGCGCGCCGCCCGTCGCCTCGACCCGCGCGCCGCCGGCCGCGCCGCGGATGGTGCCGGCGCGGACGGTCGCGTTGGCGCGGCCAGTGAGCACGGCCGTCGCGCCGCCGGAGGCCGAGACCGCGCCGTCACGGCCGGCCGCGATGCGCGCCGCCGTGAGGCGCGCCCCGCCGACGGTCGCCTCGGCGCGGCCCTCAGCCACGAGCCGCCCCGAGGCCTCGCGCAGCCACGCGCGCTCGGCCGAGACCGTCGCCCCGCCGGCCGCGTCGTACAGCCGGACCGCCACGCGAGTGGCGGGCGCGCCGGCTGTCGCCTCCGGGGGCGGGCCGAGAAAGACGGCCGACGAGTCGCCGTCGGCTACAGCGAGGCCGGCCGCGGCGGGCGCGCGGGCGTAGCGCGCGAGGTAGGGCGCGTCGACGTCGAGCGTCGGCCGGCCGGCCTCGGTCGCGCGGAGGCGCGCGCCCCACGTCTCAGCGTCGGGCAGGTCCTCGATCGCGACGCCGGCCGGGAGGCCCGGCGGCGGCGTCCGGCGGCACCCGGCGAGCGCGAGGGCGAGCAGGAGCGGGGACCAGCGGGAGGTCACGGGGCAGCGCTGTCGAGATGGGGCGGGCGGGGCGGCCAAGGTAGCCCGGCCGCCGGCCCGGCCGCGGCGGGTCGAATCGACCGGCCCGGGTTACGGATCGACCTTCGTCGCGGCACGCGCCGACGCCGCACCGCCCGCCGCGCCGGCCCGCCGCGCCAGTGCCTTCCGCCGCTCTGAGGCCCGTTTGAGCGCCGGAAGCGTCGCGCAGTCGCGCTCCTCGTATCGGCAGGACGCCGTCTCGGTACGATATTCGTCCGGGGGGCCTGTGTCGGGACTGCCCGGCTCCGCGCGCCCCCCCTCCATTCCGGCCCCTGCCCGGCCGCCGCCATGACCTTCACGTTTCAGAAAGCCTCCCAGACGGCCGTCGTCGTCCGCATCGGCAAGGCCCTCGACTTCCGCAACGCCGCCGAGTTCAAGGCCGCCTGCCAGGAGCACGCCCGCCAGGGCGTCCGCTACTACGTCCTCGACTTCTCGTCGACGGGCATCCTGGACTCGACCGGCCTCGGGGTCATCTTCTCGCTCTACCGGCAGCTCACGCCGGCCGGCGGTCAGGTGGTGTTCGCGAGCGTCTCGCGGCCGGTCCAGGTCGTGGTCCAGCTCACGCGGACCTACAAGGTCTTCCGCCAGTTCCCGACGGTCGAGGCGGCCCTCGAGGCCGGCGCGGCACCGAGCGGCCCGGCCCAGATCGGGACCGGCTCGCCGCACCCGCAGCAGCCGACCGGCACGCTCTGAGCGGCACGCCTGCTCCTCCCCCGCCGCCACCACCACCGGATCCAGGCATGCCGCAGGTCCACTTCACCCGGCTCGACCACGCCATCGACGAGGTCCACGCGCTCTTCGACGAGTGGGACGCGAGCGGCATGCTCACCGGGGCGCTGGACGAGGACGGCGCGAGCGTGCTCCGCCTCGCCGTCCACGAGTGGATCGCGAACCTCGTGCAGCACGCCGCCTTCCCCGCCGGCGCGCGCATCACGCTCGACGTCCAGCCCGGCCGGAGCGTCGTCCGCTGCGCGATCGAGGACTCGAGCGTCGGCTTCGACTTCGCGGGGCAGGTCGAGCAGCAGCACGCCATCCTCGACGCGCCGGCCCCGTCCGAGCGCGGCCGCGGCCTGCTGATGCTCATCACCTGCACCGAGGCGCTCTCGTTCCGGCCGGCGGCGGACGGCCACGGGCAGCGCATCGCCTTCAGCGTCCGCACGGGCACCGGGGCCGCGCTCTTCGAGCCCCTCTTCCGCCCCGAAGACCTCGCCGACGACTTCTCGCTCGTCGGAGACGCCGGCGCGCTCGAGGCCACCCCCTACTCCGGCGACGGAGCCGCGCCCACGCCGTTCCCCGCCGCACCGTGACGCCCCCCAACATCCTCATCGTCGAGGACAACAAGACGCTCCGCCGCCTGCTCGAGTACCGCCTCGGCAAGCGGTTCGACGTGCGCGTGGCCGAGAACGGGGAGCGCGCGCTCGAGGCCATCGCCGAGCGCGCGCCGGACCTCATCGTGTCCGACATCATGATGCCGGTCATGGACGGCTTCGCGCTGCTGGCCGCGCTGCGGTCGTCGCCGGCGACCGAGACCATCCCGTTCATCTTCCTCACGGCGAAGACGGACGACCTCAGCCGCCAGAAAGGGCTCAAGAAGGGCGTCGACGACTACATGACGAAGCCGTTCGACATCGAGCACCTCATCGACCGCGTCACGCAGATCCTCCAGCGCAGCCAGGTCTACCAGTCCAAGCTCAGCGCCAGGATCGGCCGCGACTTCTCGGACCGCCTGCTGCCGCGCGGGATGCCGGCCGAGCCGGGCTACCGCACCATGTTCTTCTCGCGGCCGAAGGAGGACGGCGGCGGCGACCTCTTCGACTGGACGCGCGCCGACGACGGCTCGTACCTGTTCACGGTCGGCGACATCATGGGCAAGGGCCTCCAGGCCAAGTTCTACGCCTTCTCGTTCCTGTCGTACATCCGGTCCACGATCCACGCGATGCTCAAGACGACCGTCTCGCCGGCCGTGCTGATGACGCGCGTGAACGAGATGCTTATCCAGGACGCCGTCCTCGAGGAGACCTTCGCCAGCCTGCTGCTGATGCGCTGGGAGCCGGCCACCAACCGCGTCGTCTACGCCAACGCGGGCCACTGCCGCCCCATCCTGGCCACGCCGGACGGCCCGGGCATGGTCGAGTACTCGGACCTCATCCTCGGCCTCGACCCGCAGACGGAGTACGTGGACCACTCGTT
Organism: Rubricoccaceae bacterium; assembly: GCA_043789155.1. Lineage (GTDB taxonomy): Bacteria > Bacteroidota > Rhodothermia > Rhodothermales > Rubricoccaceae > DASVSE01. The sequence continues at coordinate 3,516 of JAYWIE010000182.1, forward strand.
CACGGTCCCGCCCGGCGCGGCGCTGCTGTGCTACACGGACGGCCTCAACGAGCAGGTGATGCGCAACCACGCCATGTTCGGCGAGGCCGGCGTCGCGATGGCCGCCCAGGCCGCGCTCGCCTCGGACGCGCCGGTCCACACGCTGCTCTCGTGGCTGCTGCGCCGCTCGGAGAAGCCGCACTTCGACGACGACGTGCTCGTGTTCTGGCTCCAGCGCGAGGCCGAAGCGTCAGCGCGCGCCGCCGCGTAACAGTCGCGGCAGTGGGCAGTGGGCAGTGGGCAGTGGGCAGTGGGCAGTGGGCAGTGGG
>JAYWIE010000183.1:0-3818 GCA_043789155.1 Rubricoccaceae bacterium
AGGCGGAGGCGCGCGCCGGCCCGCGTCTCCCACTCGGCGCGGCTCACGGCCGTACGGAGCACGCCCGGCAGCCGGTCGCGGCGGCCGACGACGCTCAGGCGGACGCCCGCGCGGCGCAGCGCGCCGGTCTCGGTCCGCAGGACGGCGGCGAAGAGCGCCATCAGGGCCGCGACCTCGGGCGCGGGACGCGCCCAGTTGTCCTGCGAGAAGGCGTAGAGCGTCAGCGTGGTCACGCCGAGCCCGGGCGCGGCCTCGACGACGCGGCGGACGGCCTCGGCCCCGGCGCGGTGGCCGTCCGAGCGGCGACGGCCGCGGCGCTCGGCCCAGCGGCCGTTGCCGTCCATGACGCAGGCGAGGTGCAGGCCGTTGGTGGCAGGAGTTCTTTGCATTTCAAAGTTGTGAAACGTAGGTGGGAGCGTCATGGACGTCTTCGCTGTCAGCCGCGGGCGCTGCGGATGACGGCCTCCATGTCGTCGAGGTAGCGGTCGAAGGCCGCACGGCCAGCAGCCGTGAGCTCGAACTCGGTGAGCGGGATCCGGTCGGCGAAGCGCTTCCTGACGGCGACGTAGCCGGCGTCCTCGAGCTTGCGGGCGTGCACCGACAGGTTGCCGTCGCTCAGCGAGAGGACCGTCTTGAGGTCCGTGAAGGACGTCGCGCCGCCGGCGGCGAGCGCGCTCAGGATGCCGAGCCGCACGCGCTGGTGCACGACGGCGTCGAAGTCCGGGACGGCGGGGGCGGTCGCCTTCCGGACCGAGCGGGCGGGCGTACGGGCCATGTTATCCGCCGTGGTGGCGAGCGATGAGGAGGCCGAAGACGACGTGGAGGCCGCCGAAGCCGGCGGCGAGGAAGGCTGTGCCCCACGCGGCCGGCGCGAGCAGCGCGAGTGCGCCGGCGAGCAGGAACAGCGCGCCCATCGCGGGCACGAGGCGGACCGAGAACATGCCGGCCGAGGCGACGCCGGCCCCGTAGAGCATCAGCCACGCAGCCGGGAGCAGGCGCAGGCTCAGCGAGGCCGCCACGCCCTGCCGGGCGTACGTGTCGCCGGCGAGGCCGACCTCGGCCCCGTAGACCGCGAGCGTCAGCGCGGCTCCGGCAAAGAGGGCGGGCAGCAGGCCGAGCAGGAACTTGCGGCCCTGCCCGCTGAGCAGCGGCACGGCGTGCCCGCGCGCCTTCGCGGCCATCGCGAGCGTACCGATCGTGACGCCGACGAGCGCCTCGGCCGTCCACACGGTCAGCCATGCGCTCACGGTCGGCTGACGCCCGGCGACGACGGCCGCCACGATGGCCGTCGCGCCCATCGCGACGCCGCCCCAGCCGGGGACGGCCGTGAAGGCGGCCGTGCGCGCCATCGTGTCGCGGATGTAGCGCAGGCTCGCCTGCGCCGCCGCGTCGGGCGCGACGGCCGGCTCGGAGCGGCGCAGGGCGGGGCGGTCGGCGGGCATGGGCGACGGGGAACGGTCACCCATGATACGTCGAAGCACTTTGCGCTGTCAAGTCGCTGGCTGGCTGTCGCTCTGCCCGGCTCCTGCGGTTGCCCCGGCGGCTACAGCCCAACGGACGCGCTGACCGTGAGGGCCGGCCGGGTAACGAACCCGGAGGTCCCGGCGAGGGTGATGCCGACCGGCGCGTTTTCCATCGCGTACAGGTCGGAAAACGAGCCCTCTGCACGAACCGTCACGCGCCGGTCCGGCGTGCGAACGGTGACGGACGGGATCAGTCCGACCGCCCTGCGGTAGCCAAACTGGTTCGGCTGCTCGGCCGGATAGCCTGGCGGGAAGCCCGGCGGGACGCCGTCAACGAACCGGACCGTCCCCTCGCTGCGGCTCGCGTAGAATCCGGCGAGCCCGAGCACGACCGGTCCGACCGGGACGTCTACTCCGAGGCGTGCGCTCAGCGGGGATCCGTTGTCCACCTCAAGGTCGACAAGCATAAACGGGGCGTCCGGGTTGCCGACGTCGAGCACAGGCACCGCCGCGCGGCTGGCGAACGTGAGGGCCGCGTCGACCTGCCCCGTCACGCGGGCGCGGCCGAGCGGGTAGGCCCCGCGGACCTGCGCGACGGCAGCGTGCTGGCCGTCGCTGTTGACGTCGAAGAGGCCGGTCTCCTCGACTGTGGCGGCGTAGTCGACGTCGTACAGATCGCGGCCGACGTTGAGCGAGACGCCGAGCAGAGCCGACGCTCGGGCGTTGCCGACGCGCCCGAAGGCGTCGAGGCGCTGCGGACGCAGCCGGCCGTCGAGCAGCGCCCCACCATCGTCCTCGAGGCGGAGTTCGTAGCTCGCCGCGACGAGAGTCGCGCCGGCCGAGACCGTCGTGCCGCGGCGGTTCCACACCGGCACCTCGGCCCCGAACGACACCGAAAACGAGCGGCTCTGCAGCATGGCGTCGTTCGTGTTGCCCTGCTCGTCGTACGTCTCGGACGACCGGAGGACGCCGGCGGAGACGGTGACGACAGGCCGCGTCACGGCTTGGGCGAGGGCCGCAGGGGTGAACAGGAGGAGGCCGGCAGAGAGAACAAGGTGGCGCATCGGGGCGGGAAAGAGATTCCCCAGTCTATCGCCGCCCGGGTGGCACCGCCTGATCCATTCGCATCAGGCGGCGCAGACCGTCAGGCCGACCTGCGGCGCGAGACGCGCACCTCGGGTTCGGCGTCGAGCGCGGCCGAGTCACCCGAGGCGGCGGGCGCGTCGTAGCGGGCGCGGAGGCGGCCGAGCAGCTCGTCCGCCTGGTCCGCCGAGAGGTCGTCGAGGCTCGCGACGCCGCAGTAGTGGCGGGCGGCGAGGAGCACGCGCGGGCGGTCCAGCCCGGCCGCCTCGGCGTGCGCGATGAGATCTGCGAGCGCGTCCGCGCGCGTCGGCGCGGGCCCGGCGACGGGCGCGTCGGCGAGGTCCGCGACGGGCTCGGGCTGCGGCGCGGCTCCGAGGCGCGCGAGCAGGTCCGCGAAGACCGGGTCGACGAACTCGGTCCCGACGGGCAGGTCCGAGGCGTTGCTCTTGACGACGGTCGCGACGCGGCGCGTCTCGAAGCCGTCGTGGCGCAGGGCGAGCTCGACCATGACGTCGACGAAGTACTCGAGGCCGGACGTCGTCATCGGGAGGACGCGGCCCATCTCGTTCTCCTCGCGGTCCTCGCGGCCCTTGGCCGCGATCTGGTCCGTGATGACGACGCACGCGCCCGAGTCGACGCAGAGGCGGCGGAGGACCTCCTGGAAGACGATCTGGTCCGCCTGGAGCGCCTCGGCCGACGGCACGGCCGTCGGGTCGCCGGTGAGCTGCCGCGCGGCCTCGACGCTCGCGCGGTGCTTGCGGCCGAAGTACATCGCCCACGAGTCGAGGGCGAAGCAGCCGTAGCCCTGCTCGGCGCGGGCGTCGCCGAGGGCCCAGTCGATGAACGGCAGCAGCTCGTCCGGGTGCTCGATCTCGAGCGCGTCGTAGACGGAGCCGTCCGAGCCCGGCAGCAGGCGCGCCTTGCGCTCGGTGTCGAACGTGCAGAGGCGGCCGAGGCCGGCGTCGGCGAGGGAGGCGGCGAACCAGCTTTTGCCCGTGCCCGCCGCGCCTCTGACGGCGACGACGAGGCGGCGCTGCTTCGGCCGGCGGCTGAGGGGGTTGATCATCGGAGGGGGTGGCAGGTGGATAAGGTGACAGGTGGCAGGTGGGCGGCTGGGGGGATGCGGTACTGAGGAGACCACATGTCACCTGCAACCTGCTCACCTGCCACCGGGATCAGCCCGTCTTGCGCATCGGCTCGGCGGCGACGCGGCGCAGCGGCGCGGGGACGGTGCCGTCGGCGGCGTAGGGGGCCCAGACGGCGGGCAGGCGG
>JAYWIE010000184.1:0-3816 GCA_043789155.1 Rubricoccaceae bacterium
CGAGGGAGTCGCGGGCGACCGTCACGGGCGCGCCGAGCCCGGCGACGGCCGCCTCGCCCGAGAGCTGCGGCAGGCTCGCGCGCAGGACGCCCCACGCGCCGCCCGCCACGGCGGCGACGAGGACAGGCAGAGCGAGCAGCGCTTTCATCGGCGGACGGCGGGTGCGGGCGTCAAGAAACGACTGCGCCCCGGCCGAACGGGTCGGCCGGGGCGCGGAGCGTCGCACGCGCAGCGCTTACATCGACGTGCCGGCCGAGTCGGCCATCGCGTCGGTGCCCATCGCGGTGCCGGTCGAGTCGGCCATCGTGCCGTCCATCACGTTGCCCTCGGGCTCACCGGGCTCGTCGATGATCTCGCCGTCGCCGATGACGTCCTCCTGGTCGCCGGCGGGCGCGCCTTCGTCGACGGCGTTCTGCTCGGCCGAGTCGGCGCAGGCGGTGAGGGAGAGGCTGAGGGCGAAGGCCAGAAGGAAAGCGCGCATGGGTGATGCGGAGGGTGAGCACGAAACCTACCGCGCATGCGCCGCCGTGTCTACCCGCGGCCCCCACATCCGGAATTTCCGGAGGCCGGCGGAGGAGATCGCCTCACCGCAAGAGAAAGGCGTGAAGGGCCGCGCGGTGGCGGTTTCAGGGCCGCTGCCGCTGCCCGGGCGATTGATCCGAGGGCGCGGCGGTCGTAGGTTGAGGACGCACAGACGGCCCCGGCCGCGCGTGCCCCGCCTGCGGAGCAGGCCCCGACTGTCCTTCGGCGATCCGCCCGGGTTTCATCCTCGCGCCCCGCCGTCCGACGCCCGTTCCGCCCGAACGGGCGTTTTTCGTCTCCCTGCCCCCGGCTTTCTCCCCGCCCCGGCTTACAGCCCCGCCGCTCCCGTGTCCGACGACCGCGTCCCCGACCCCGCCGACCGCCCCGCCGACGTCCCCGCTGAGCGCGGGGTACCGGCGAGCGTGCCCGTGCGTCCGCCGTCGCTCGAGGACCGCGTCCGCGCGCTCGCCGAGGAGGCGGCCGAGGACTCGGGCCTCTACATCGTCGGCGTCAGCGTGAAGGGGCACCCCGGCAGCCGCGTCGTCGAGGTCTTCGCCGACGGCGACGAGGGCGGCATCGACGACCTCGCCGGCCTCACGCGGCGCATCAACATGCTGCTCGACGTCGAGGACCCCGTCGCCGGGCGCTACCGCCTCGACGTCTCGACGCCGGGCGCGGACCAGCCGCTCGCGGACGTCCGGCAGTACCCGAAGCATGTCGGCCGGACGCTGCGCGTCGCGCTCGCCGCCGAGGGCACCGCTGGAGGCGACGCGGCCGAGATCGTCGGCACGCTGACCGCGGCCACGCCCGACGCCATCACCGTCCAGCCCGCCGCCGGCGACGCCGTCGTGGTCCCCGTCGCCCGCATCCACGAGGCGCGCGTCGTCCTCCCCTGGTAACCCTCCGGGTGCCCGTCCGGGCTCACCCTCTCTCTCCCGAACCCATGCAGAGCACCGTCCTCGTCTCCTCGTTTGCCGAGATCGCGCGCGAGAAGGAAATCGACCGCGACACGCTCCAGGTCATCATCGAGGACGTGTTCCGCGCGATGATCAAGAAGCGCTTCGGGGCCGACGACGCCGAGGCCTTCCAGATCGTGTTCAACCCCGACAACGGGGACTACCAGATCATGCACGTCCGCGAGGTCGTCGAGGACTTCGACCTCGAGGACCCCGTGCTGCAGATCGAGGAGTCCGACGCGCTCCAGATCGAGGAGGACTACGTCGTCGGGGACCAGGTCGCCGAGACGATCCGGGTCGAGGACTTCGGCCGGCGGGCCGTCCAGACCGCGCTCCAGACGTTCCGCCAGCGCATCCGCGACATCGAGAAGGACAACCTCCAGCGCGAGTACACCGAGCTCGAGGGCGAGATCGTGGTCGGCGAGGTCTACCAGACGCGCCGCAAGGAGGTGCTCGTGCTCCACAACAAGGCCGAGCTCATCCTGCTCCGCCAGGACCAGATCCCCAAGGACCGCTACATGAAGGGGGCCATGCTGCGCGCGGTCGTCCGCGAGGTCGTCCGCGAGGAGGGCGCGGCCCCGCAGGTGCTCATCTCGCGCACGGCCCCGGTCTTCATCGAGCGCCTATTCGAGAACGAGGTCCCCGAGATCTACGACGGCATCATCGAGATCAAGAAGATCGTCCGCCTGCCCGGCGAGCGCGCCAAGATGGCCGTGATCTCGCACGACGAGCGCATCGACCCCGTCGGGGCGTGCGTCGGCGTCAAGGGCTCGCGCATCCACGCGGTCGTGCGCGAGTTGCAGGGCGAGAACATCGACGTCGTGCCGTGGACGTCGGACCCTATCGAGTACATCAAGCGCGCGCTCGCGCCGGCGCACCCGATCGCGGTCGAGCTGCACCCCGAGCTGAACCCGCCGCGCGCCCGCGTGACGGTCCCGGCGGACGAGGTCTCGATGGCCATCGGCCGCGGCGGCCAGAACATCCGCCTCGCGTCGATGCTGACGGGCTTCGAGCTCGACGTCTACCGCAACATCAAGTCCGACGAGGAGGACGTCGACATCGAGGAGTTCTCGGACGCCATCCCGGCCGAGATCATCCGCCGGCTCAAGGACATCGGCTGCGACACCGCCAAGGCGGTCCTCGAGCTGCAGCCGGCCGAGCTCGCCCGCCGCACGGACCTCCCCGAGGAGACGGCGCAGAAGATCGTCGTCCTGATGAAGGCCGAGTTCTCGGGCTCCGCCCTGCCCGCGATCACGCTCGACGACCCGCTCGCGCCCAAGGCCCCGGCCGAGACCCCGACCGAGGCTCCGGCCGACGGCGGCTCCTCCGAGGCCGCGCCCGTCGCGGAAACGGCTGCCGACACCGCCGCCGAAACCCCGGCCGGGGCGACGGGCACCGATTCTTCGCCGTCCGACGGCGTAGATCCGGGCACCGATGCCGATTCTGGGGCGTCAGAGGACTCTGACAGCCCCGCCGCGTCGTAATCTTCCGCCGCAGCTGCTTATCTCCCCCGCCGGCTCTGCCGGCCACCCCGCTTTCTATGCTCACGCGCAAGCGACCGGCCAAGCCCGCCGGCGTCCGTCTTTTCCAGGTTCTCCGCGAGCTCAACGTCGCGGCCGACACGATCGTGGACACGCTCCGCGAGCGCGGCTTCGAGCTCGACGCCAAGCTCGAGGCGGGCGACGTCAACGCCCGCCTCGAGCCGGCCATGTACGCCACGCTCGTCGAGACGTACTCGGACGACGCCGAGGCGAAGGCGCGCGTGCGCGAGCTCCGCGCCCAGATCGCGGCCGACGAGGCCGAGGCCGCGCCTGAGCCTGCCGCGAAGCCCGCAGCCGAGCCAGCGGCCAGGACCGCCGCGCCCGAGCCCGTCGCAGAGACGGCCCCGGAGGCTGAGGTCGCGCCGGAGCCCGTGGCCGAGGTCGCCGAAACCGTCGCCCCGACGCCCGTCGCCGAGGTGCCCGCGCCGCCCGTCGTCACCGAGCCGACGCCCGAGCCTGCCGCCGAGACGGTGATGGAGCCCGTCGCTGAGACGGTCCCGGAGCCCGCTGCGGCCGCCGAGCCGGTTGCCGCAGAGCCTGACATGCCGCCGGCCGAGACGCCGGCGGACGCCGCGCCGGGCGAGCCCGTCGAGGAGGGACCCGAGGCCGACGCCTCCGGCATCGTCCGCGCCGACCGCTACGCGCTGACCGGCACGACCGTGCTCGGCAAGATCGACCTCTCGGGCCTCGACGGCTCGGGCCGCCGCAAGCGCAAGCCCACAGCCCCCGAGGCCGGCTCCGGCGCGACGCCGCCGCGCGACGGTGCGCGCCCGGCCGCGCGCCCCGCCGCGCCCGGT
>JAYWIE010000185.1:0-3797 GCA_043789155.1 Rubricoccaceae bacterium
CCTCCCTCTCTTCAGGTCATGTCCCACATCACTCTCTCGGACGCCAGCGACTGGCACCTCGTCAACCAGGAGCAGGACGTCCGCGGCTACGCCGTCGTCGACGCCGGCGGGGCGACCGTCGGCACGGTCGCGGGCATGATCGTCGACACAGACGCCGCGCTCGTCTCGGCGCTCGTGCTCGAGGACGGCACCGAAGTCCCCGCCGCCGACGTCACCCTCGGCGAGCGCGTCGTGTACCTCGGCACGCCCGGTGCCACCGGTGCCGTGTTCAACGACAGCGGCCGCGTCGCGCGCCGCACCGCCGTGCCGGACACTGACGTGCCGGACACGGCCGCTATGTCGCAGACGGGTGCCATGTCGCAGACAGGTGCCATGTCGCAGGCGGGTGCCATGTCGCAGACAGGTGCCATGGCGGACGAGCGCGGCGGCTCGGACGAGCAGGCGCACTTCGAGAGCACCTACGGCGCGTCCGGGAGCACCTACGACCAGATGCGCCCGGCCTACGACTACGGCCGCACGTCGCGCTCCGGCTACCCGGACGGCGACTTCGCCTCGAACGAGGCCGCGATGCGCCGGGACTACGACGGCACGCTCGGCCAGCAGGCGGGCACCGCCTGGGACGACGTCAAGGACGCCGTCCGCCACGGCTGGGAGAGCACCAAGCGCGCCGTGTCGTAACGACGCGCCGGCGGGTTGCGCGGGGCACCGGGACAGACGTTCCGGTGCCCCGCTCTGCGTCGGGGCCCCGGCCCGGCCGGTATCTTGCGGGCTCACCCACTGCGAGACCATGACGGAGCCGTTCACGCGCGTCGGCGCACTTCCCCGGCACGTCGGCGAGCGCGTGACGCTCACCGGCTGGCTCTACAACGCCCGCGCCTCGAAAGGCCTCGCGTTCCTCGTGATGCGCGACGGCTCGGGCCTCGTCCAGATTGTCGTCAACGAGCAGGCCGTCGGGGCCGAGGCGTTCGCCGCGGCGGCGTCGCTGACGCAGGAGAGCGCCTTCCGCGTCGAGGGCGTCGTGAAGGCGGACGAGCGGCAGGCCGGCGGCGTCGAGGTCCAGGCCGAGACGCTGAGCGTGGTCGCGCTGGCGGATCCGTACCCGATCACGCCCAAGGAGCACGGCGTCGAGTTCCTCATGGACCGCCGGCACCTGTGGCTGCGCTCCCAGCGGCAGTGGGCCGCGATGCGCGTCCGCAACCGCATCGGCCAGTCCATCCACGCCTACTTCCAGGGCGAGGGCTTCGTCCAGACCGACGCCCCGATCCTCACCGGCAACGCCGTCGAGGGCACGTCGACGCTGTTCGAGCTCGACTACTTCGGCGAGCCGGCGTACCTCACGCAGTCGGGCCAGCTCCACGGCGAGGCGATGGCGATGGCCTTCGGTAAAGTCTATACGTTCGGCCCAACGTTCAGGGCTGAAAAATCGAAGACCCGGCGGCACCTCACCGAGTTCTGGATGATCGAGCCCGAGATGGCCTTCTACGACCTCGCGATGAACATGGAGGTCGTCGAAGAGCTGCTCGTCCGCATCGTGACGGACGCGCTCGCCGACTGCCAGCCCGAGCTCGCCATCCTCGGCCGCGACGTCGGCAAGCTGGAAGCCTCCATCGCGACGCCGTTCCCACGCCTGACGTACACCGAGGCCGTCGAGCTGCTCACGTCCGACGCCTCGCAGACGCTGCTCGACGCCGAGCAGGCCGGGCTCGAGGACCAGAAGGCGGAGCTCGAGCGCGAGCGGGATGCGAGCAAGGCCCGCTACGCAGGCGTCAAGGCCGGCGAGAAGCGCCGCCTCGACGCCCGCGACATCGGGATCGGCGCGCGCCTCGCCGACATCGACGAGACGCTCCGCTACCTGCCCGAGTGGAAGAAGAGCGCCCGCGAGTTCGAGTGGGGCGCGGACCTCGGCGGCTCCGACGAGACCGTCCTCACGCGCCACTTCGACACGCCGATCATCGTCCACCGCTACCCCGCGGCCGTCAAGGCGTTCTACATGAAGCGCGACCCCGAGGACGACCGCCTCGCGCTCGGCATGGACGTGCTCGCGCCCGAGGGCTACGGCGAGATCGTCGGCGGCGGCGAGCGCGCGACGGACCTCGCGTTCCTCCGGGCGCAGGTGGCGGCGCACGGCCTGCCCGAGTCCGCGTTCGACTGGTACTTCGACCTGCGCCGCTTCGGCTCGGTCCCGCACGCGGGCTTCGGGCTGGGCCTCGAGCGGACCGTCGCGTACGTCTGCGGCCTGCCGCACGTGCGCGAGACGGGCGCGTTCCCGCGCCTGCTCGGCCGCCTGCACCCCTAGCGGTGCCCTTCGGGATGGTTCGGGGGACCGGGTTCGAGCAGTCGGTGCAAATCTCAGCACCTGTCTGGTGAAGCGAAAACACTCCCGCATCGTCATCCTGAGCGAAGCGAGCCGCAGGCGAGCGCAGTCGAAGGATCTCTGCCGCGCAAGATGCCTGGACAGTGCGCTGACCCGCAGTCTGACGCTCGGCAGAGATCCTTCGACAGGCTCAGGATGACGGAGTAGCCGCGTTTACGCATCGCCAGACAGGTTCTGATGCCTCGACCTCGTCGTGCTGCGGTCGTCACGGGTCTGGATCGTTCGATGTGACGTCGGGGCAGCAGAGACGCTATCCTGCGCGCATCCTCCGGACGGGCGGCCCGCGATTATCCGGACGTCGTCCGCCCATCGCTCGTTACACGGCCCGCGCTCTGTCATGTCACGCTTGCTCTTTGCCCTCTATGCCGTCGTCCCGCCCTTCGCGCTCTTCGGGCCGATGTTCATCGTCCAGTCCATACCTGGCCTCCCTCTGTGGAGTCGGCTCTACGCATCCGTCGGTGCGCTCATGATCGGGCTATCGGTCGTCGCCGTCATGCTCCGCCAGCGGAAGATCGAAGCGCGGCTTGACGCACTCGACCGAGGCGAAGCCGGCACGGCTACGGCGTCTGGCAAGGGTGCTAAGAGCTGGGGGGCCGTGTAACTCGCGTCTGCACCCGACCGCCCGTCAGGCGTCGCTTCCTGTATCGTTGTCCGCGTCTACCTTCGCTCCGCCGGGGCGCTGTGCTCGTGCGGCGCGTGAGCCGCCAAGTGTTAGGCCGCATGAGAACATCCTTCACGCTCGATACAAACTGCGTCATTGCGGTGGCAGACGAGCGCCCTGAAGCGCAGGCCGTCAGAGATCTGGCGCATGCACACGCGCTGGGAAAGGCTTCCGTTGCCCTTGTAGCGATCTCAGCGTCTGAACGTCAGCAGGATGGGACAACGCTGGCCTCCTTTACAGAATTCAAGGACCGACTGACTTCGCTGGACCTCGGCCACTTGGACCTACTCAAACCACTCGCCTACTTTGGCATTGGATACTTTGAGTGGTGCCTCTTCTCAGGAGAAGAGAGCATTGCGCTCGAACAGCGAATACACGAGATTCTTTTTCCTGCCATACCATTTCGATGGCCTGACTATTGCGACATGCGAGGCATATCCCCTGAGTCGCCCTCAGTTGGCACCAGCTGGAGAAACGCCAAGTGCGATGTTCAGGCCTATTGGTCTCATACCCATCACAAGCGGAAAGTCTTCGTCACTTCGGATGGCAACTTCCACAAAGAAGGCAAGAAGGCTCTATTGCTGCGAGAGTTCGGCGGCCAAGTCGCCACGCCAGGAGAAGCAGCACAGCTCGCCAACGGCGGCACGAATGCGGCCTAACCCCTCGCTCAACCGGAGCACCAACGGCAGGCCACCAGGCCCGGTCTGGCGGTACGCGGTACATTTTCGCCAGCCCGGGCCTGGCGTCCTGCCGTTGTCGCCC
>JAYWIE010000186.1:0-3796 GCA_043789155.1 Rubricoccaceae bacterium
CGCTCGACACCGAGACCCTCCTCGCCTCGGCGCGCAAGACCGGCCGCGTGCTCGTCGCCTACGAGGACCACGAGTTCATGGGCTTCGGGGCCGAGATCGCCGCGCGCATCAGCGCGGACGCCTTCTCGTTCCTCGACGCACCCGTCGCGCGCGTCGCCGGCGCGTTCTCGTCGATCCCCTACGCGGACGTCCTCGAGCGGGAGGTGCTGCCGCAGGACGAGAACGTCCTCGCCGCCGCCCGCGACGTCCTCGCGTACTGACGGGCGGGCGTCCGGGACGCCGCCGGGCGCGCTGGGTGAACCGCGCGTCGGGACGGCACCGGGCGCGCTGGACGAACCGGGCACAGCAAGCTGTGCCTCTACACCATGCTTCCACCGCCGATGCGCCTGACGCTTGCCCTCGCTCTGCTGCTCGCCGCCGCGCCCGCGCTCGCGCAAGGGCGCGCCACGTTCGCGACCGACCGCCACGACTTCGCCCGCATCGACGAAGGCCCCGTCGCGACGACGGCGTTCGCGTTCACCAACACCGGCGACCGGCCCGTCCGCCTCGCCGACGTCCGCCCGTCCTGCGGCTGCACGACGCCCGAGTACCCGACCGGCGCGATCGCGCCCGGCGCGGCGGCCGAGATCGTCGTCGCGTACCACTCCGAGGGCCGCCCCGGCCCGTTCGAGAAGCACGTCACCGTCGTCACGGACGCCGGCGACACGACGACGCTGACGATCACGGGCGACGTCGTGCCGGTGTTCACGCGCGGCGGGGCCGCCCAGGGCTCGCTCGTGTTCTCGCACGACACGTTCGTCGACGAGCGCACGGCGGCCGCGGCCGGCGAGGCCGTCCAGCACGCCTTCCAGTTCCAGAACCAGGGCGACCGGCCGGTCCGCATCACGTCCGCCCGCACGTCGGCCGGGGCCGCCGTCGAGGTCGTCTTCCCGGACCGCCCCGTGTTCGCCCGCGACGTCGCCGGCCTGCTCGTGATGGTCGACGACCCGGCCGCCATCGCCGCGCCGGACGGCTCGTTCGACGTCGCGATCACGCTCGAGACGACGGACGCGGTGCAGCCGACCAAGTCGCTGCGCCTGCGCGGCGTCGTGATCCCGTGACCGCGGCCGTGACCGCGGCCGGCGGGCGCGTCGTGCAGGTGAGCGTGTCGCCGCGCGGCGGCGTGCCGAAGCTGCCGGTCGCGGAGGCGGCGGTCGGGCCGCTCGGGCTCGCGGGCGACGCCGTGCGCTACACCAAGATCCACGGCGGGCCCGAGCGTGCCGTCTGCCTGTTCTCGGCCGAGCTCATCGCGCGCCTCCGCGCCGAGGGCCACCCGGTCGGGCCGGGCACGACGGGCGAGAACCTGACGCTCGCCGGCATCGACTGGCCGGCACTCGCGCCGGGCGACGTGCTCGCCGTCGGCCCCGACGTCCGGCTCCAGCTCACGACGCGCGTCGAGCCGTGCCGGACGATCCGGGCCTCGTTCGCCGGCGGCCAGTTCAAGCGGATCCAGCCCGCGACGCACCCGGCCGAGACGCGCTGGTACACGCGCGTCCTCGCCAGCGGGACCGTCCGCCCGGGCGACGCGGTGACCGTCGAGGCTTAGAAGCCGGCGACGTGGACGTCGTACCGGTCGCGGTCCGCCGTCGAGGTGAGCGCTCCGACGGCCGCCCCGATGCCTGCACCGACCGTCGCTCCGCGTCTGAACCCGTGCCATCCGGCACCTTCCGACCCGGACCCCGCGAGCCCGCCGATGAAGGCTCCTGCAAACGAGACAGCCGCCGTGAGGCCGAGCGTCTCTACCGCCGAGAAGCGGTTCCGCAGCACGAACCGATCCACTTCGGCAAGAGGGAGATCCTCGCGCACACGTCGGGACTGGACGACCAGGATGCCGTCGTGAAGCCGCACACCCTGGCGTGCAGGGTGAATCTCCTGCCGCTCGCCTGACGCGAGCGTGATGCTGAGCCGGTCGACGCCGCCCAGCTGAGCGTCGAAGCGCACCAGAGCCGAGTCGACGGACTCGGGCGCGACGAACCACGCAATCTGTGGGCCGCGGAGCGCCGGCGTCGGGCGCGGCCCGCCGTCGGGCGTCACGACGAGGGCGGGCACGAGCGGGCAGCCGCAGAGCGCGACGGCGAGCAGGCAGACGGCGGCGCGCATCGCGTCAGCGGAGCGGAGGCTCCGCGTTGGGGCCCGGCGGCGGGCGCGGGTCCAGCCGGCCGATGAGGAGCGTCTCGCGCAGCGCGGACGAGAGGTAGAGCACGAACACGAACGGAATCGCGGCGAGCGCGAACTGGTCGAACGCAGTCCACTCGCGCCCCCAGAAGGCGCGCGTCGGGTTGCCGAAGGCCCAGATGGCCGTGTTGACGGCGATCATCACGAGGCGCAGCTCAGTCGGGCCGCCGCCCCAGAACGAGATCTTGAACACGCCGCGCGCGATCTCGACCATGTTCACGAGGTTCATCATGAGCAGGAAGCCCGTGAGGATGGCGAGGGCGAAGTCCATCCGCATCAGCGGCCCGTACCCGAGCGCGATGAAGATCATGGCGGACGAGATGGCGTCGGCCTGGTGGTCCACGAAGAAGCCGTACTTCTCGCGGCGGATGTCGCGGACGCGCGCGAGCGTGCCGTCGAGCGAGTCGCCCCACCAGTGGAGGACGTAGCCGAGCGAGGCGACGTGGAGCCACAGCAGGCTCCGGCCCGCGAGGACGTAGCCCGCGGCCGTCAGCCCGGTGCCGACGAGCGCCGCGACCGTCAGCGTGTCCGGCGTGACCCACGCCGGCAGGCGGCGCGCCATGCGCGGCAGCGCCCACCGCTCGAAGCGCGCGACGAAGGTGTCGTTGACGCGCGGCGTCGCAGCAGGGCCCGCGGCCGCCACCGGCGGGGGCGTCTCGGGGGAGTCGGGCATCAGGAGCAGGAGGCGAGGGCCTGGTCGAGGTCGGCCAGCAGGTCGGCCTCGTCCTCGACGCCGACCGAGAGGCGCACGAGGCTGTCCGGCAGGCCGGCCGCGCGGCGCACGTCGGCCGGGATCGAGCCGTGCGTCATCGACGCCGGGTGCGAGACGAGGCTCTCGACGCCGCCGAGGCTCTCGGCGAGTGCGAAGATGCGCGTCGCGGCCATGAAGCGGACGGCTGTGTCGAGGGCGTCGTCGTTCAGGGTAAACGAGACCATGCCGCCGAAGCCGCGCATCTGCCGCTTCGCGACGTCGTGGCCGGGGTGGTCCTCGAAGCCCGGCCAGCGGACGTCCGCGACGGCCGGGTGTGCGCGCAGGTGGCGCGCGACGGCCGCGCCGTTGGCGCAGTGGCGCTCCATGCGCAGGTGCAGCGTCTTGGTCGCGCGGAGCAGCAGGAAGCAGTCCATCGGGCCCGGTGCCGCGCCGGTGCACTTGATCTGGAAGCGGAGGTGCTCGGCCCACTCTGCGTCGCTCGTCATCACGGCCCCGCCGACGACGTCCGAGTGGCCGCCGATGTACTTGGTCGTCGAGTGGACGACGAGGTCCGCCCCGAGCGCGAGGGGCTGCTGGAGGTACGGGCTCGCGAAGGTGTTGTCGACGACGAGCGTGACGCCGCGGGCGCGCGTGAGGCCGGCGAGGGCCGCGATGTCCGTGATGCGGAGCAGCGGGTTGGTCGGCGTCTCGGCCCAGACCATCTTCGTCTCGGGCGTCATCGCCGCCTCGGCCGCGGCGACGTCCGAGAGGTCGGCGAAGGTGAAGCGGACGCCCACGGGCTCGTGGATCTGCCGCATGAGGCGGTAGGAGCCGCCGTAGAGGTCGTTCGAGGCGACGACGTGGTCGCCGGGGCGCAGGCGGCGCAGCACG
>JAYWIE010000187.1:0-3788 GCA_043789155.1 Rubricoccaceae bacterium
GACGCTCCCCGACGACGCCCGCCTGTGGCTGTTCGCCCTCGAGCCGGCCGGCGCGCAGGCCGGGGGCGACCCGGCCGCGCTCCTGCCCGACGTGCGGGCCTTCTGCGCCGCGTGGACGAGCCACGGCCGCCCGGTCCGCGCCGAGGCCGACGCTCTCGCGGGGCGCGTGCTCGCCGTCGCCGCGCTCATCTCCGAGGCCGACGTCAACCGTCAGGTCGGCGAAGCCAACGCGGGCGTCTCGGGCTGCGGCATCGACGCGATGCAGCACGCGGTCGAGACGGCGGCCGCCCGCCACGGCCTCGCGCTCACGCCCGCGCTCGCCGTCACGCTCCGCGACGCTGCGGGCGAGTGGACGTCGGTGTCGCGCGCGGACCTCCGGGCCCGCATCGCAGCGGGCGAGGTCGGCCCCGGGAGGCCCGTCCTCGACCTGACGCCGCGCACGCTCGGCGCGCTCCGGGCGAGCGGGGGCGTCGAGCGGCCGGCCGGCGAGACGTGGCACGCCGCCGCGTTCGGGCTCGCCACGGGCGTGTGATCCCGTTTCTGGCAGGACGATGACCGGTCGGAGCGCGGACGCCTCGGCGAGGCGTCCCTACCTGCGACGTGCGCGAGCCAGGTACGGCGTGCTCGCCGAGCGCGCCGCGGTCGGGCGCTGCCGTCTGAACCGAAACAGACCGGCCGGATCGGGTACGAGGCCGCGCAGGACGTCGCAGGCAGGGCCTTACGGAGGGCCCGAGGACCGGCGCTCGTCGTTGCTCCGCGCGCGGGCGTAGCCGAAGGCAAGCGCCATGCCGAGCAGGCAGAACCAGCCCCACGACTCGCCGATCGCCTGCGCGGCCGGCGGTCCGCCGTCGAAGACCGACGCGAGCGCGCCGAAGGCGACACCGAACAGCGCGCCGGCGAGCGCGCCGACGAGCGTCGTGCCGAGGATGGAGGTGGAAGCGGGCATCGGAGAGAAGAAAGAGGCCCCGCCCGGAGCGGATCCGGGCGGGGCCGTCGCCGGGCGAGACCGCCGTCGGGCGAGACAGCCGGCGGAGAGCCGGGTCAGGCCGTCGCGGCCGTGACGGGCGGGTTGTCCGTCGACTCGAGCCAGCCGTCGGCCGTCGTCTTCTCGCGGGCGATCGCGTAGATCATCACGCCGTAGCCCGCCTTCGCGAGCACGTCCGCGAGCGTGTACCCGACCTGGATGATGACGTCGGCGGAGCCGCCCGTGATGCCCAGGAACGGGGCCATGTACACGATCGGGTAGAAGCCCCACGTGAGCAGGAGCAGCAGCCGGATGTTGCGGAAGAGCACCGCGACGCGCGCGGGCTGGCGGTCGATGGCCTTGCCGAGCTGCGCCCAGAGCACGTAGACGATGTAGACGAACGGGATCGTGGAGAGCGCGCCCCAGAGCGCGCGCGTGCCGCTGTCGGACGACACCTCACCCGGGTAGCCGAGCAGGATCATGAACGCCGCCGCGATGCCGAGCTTCGTGATGAGCGAGCCCTGCACCTCCTTCGAGAGCGCGAGCACCAGCACGAGCTCGATCACGAGCAGCGGCACCGTCAGGAGCCAGTCCACGTAGCGGTACGCGTCGTTGAACCCGATTCCGCTCGGGACATACATGCCGCCCGAGAGGTTGTACGCCCCGGCGAAGCTGCTGAAGATGCGGACGTAGTGGTAGCACGCGATCCCGACAACGAGCGCCGAGACAATCAGCGAGATCCGGTACTTCGGAGCCACGCGGTTCTGGGCGAGTACGAAAAACACGGCCGAGGCACCCATGGCCGCAATCGTGAAAGAAAAGCTGTTGTAGACCAGTCCGAACTGGACCGGTGACAGCGTAGCCACCTCGTTCATTGGAGAGAGGGTTGGAGGAGGAAAACCGACCGAACGGCATGATACCCAACTTTCAGGGATCGCTGAAAGTTTTTTGTTCGCCCGAGTGTTACGTGCTGCCCCCCGTATCTCGGAAGCGCTTCGCAGGCCGGGCGGGCGGGCCGGGCGTCGCAGCGTGAGACCCGTCCGGGCCGGGCGTCGCGGGCCCGTCCACGGCATCGTGCGGCTCGTCATTTCGTTCGGCGACGTGCGGGCCGTGCTCGGCACGCCGGCCACCGCGTCCGCGAGCACGGTGCCGCGCGCTGACGACGCCGGGCGAGGCGTCCGCTGGGCCACCTGCGTACGGTGACGTGAGACGCGGGCGGTGGCGCGCCCAGGAACGTCCCGGGCCTCTCCCACCCTGTGAAGCCCCGCCGCACATGGAGCCCCCCACTGCCCCCGTTGTATACTTCTCAACCCGCTCCCGGACCGCCATGCGCCCGCTTCTGCTTCTCCTCGCGCTCGTCGCCGCCGCACCGCGCGCGCAGACGTCCGCCGCCGCCGCGGCTGCCGACGGGGCCATCTCCGCCGACTTCCGTGCCGATTCCGGCCAGTCGTACTTCAGCCAGTCGTGGCTGACGGACACGATGGAGCGCCGCACCGCCGCCTCGATTCGCGACGTCCCGCGCGTGTTCTACCAGTACTACGTCGTGCCCGACAACGCGACGCACAACTCGGCGCTCTCGCGGAACCAGATGTACCAGGACTTCGCGAGCGTCGGCGGCAAGGACGTCGTCAAGCCGCTGCTGTGGATCCTCAACCGCCGCGACATCGACGAGGTCGCGCCCGGCGACACGCTCATCGTCCCGACGGCCTTCGGGCTGGACTTCCGCGCCTACTCGCCCTTCCCGCGCTTCTACCCGGGCGCGGCCGGCATGGGCAAGATCGTGATCCTCGAGAAGAGCGTCCAGGCGTGGGCCGCCTACGACGACGGCGAGCTCATGCGCTGGGGCATCATCTCGACCGGCGCGCAGTCCAACCGCACGCCCTCGGGGCGCTTCAACGTCAACTGGAAGCAGGAGGAGCGCGTCTCGACGCTCAGCCCCGGCTTCGGCTCGACCGCCCCCGACGCCGAGCTGTGGACGATGTACTGGGTCATGAACCTGCACGAGACGCGCGGCATCCACATGCACCAGTACGCCCTCCCGACGTCCGGCCCGGCCAGCCACGGCTGCATCCGCCTGCTGGACCCGGACGCGCAGTGGCTCTACGGCTGGACCGAGTCCTGGGCGGTCCAGAACCAGCGCGACCCGATCTCGTCGGTCGGCGCG
Source organism: Rubricoccaceae bacterium (assembly GCA_043789155.1). Taxonomy (GTDB): domain Bacteria; phylum Bacteroidota; class Rhodothermia; order Rhodothermales; family Rubricoccaceae; genus DASVSE01. The sequence goes on from JAYWIE010000187.1 coordinate 3,129, forward strand.
CGCATCACGGGCCAGGGCACGACGGTGCTCATCATCGGGCACGACATCTCGGAGCCGCCGGAGCCGTTCACGATGCGCGACCAGTACCCCGTCCTCAACATGGTGTCGCTGCCGCCGGACCCGCTTCAGATCCCGGCGGGCTCGCCCCAGCAGACCCAGTTCGACCGTACGCGCCGCGGCGGCTGACGCTCCGGCGCGCGGTTGCAGGGCCGTCGCTCAGCCGTCGGCGAACGGGATCGCGACGACGACCGAGACGTCCGACGCGCCCTCGCGGGCCCAGAAGGCGCGGCCGCCGGGGTTGGTGGCCAGCACGCCCGCCCGGATCTCGGTCGCGCCGACGCCGTGCGCCCAGATCCGCGCCTCGTCCAGCAGCAGCCGGCCGACGCCCCGGCCGCGCGCCGCAGGGGCGACGTAGAGGTCGTCCACCCAGACCATCAGCGCAGGCGCGAAGGCCGGAGCGGGCGAGTAGAGGTGCGCCGTGAGCAGCCCCGCGGCGCGGCCGTCGACATCGGCGAGCCAGACGCGGTCGGCGTCCGAGCGGAGCCAGTCCGCGACGTCCGTGGCCCAGCGCGTCGCGGCGGCGTCGGCGAGGACGTAGCGGGCGTCGAGGGCCTCGTGCTCGCGGTGGAGGGCGGTCCAGAGCGCGACGGCGGCGGCGCG